>NZ_CAXBIB010000003.1:0-236775 GCF_963975745.1 uncultured Parvibaculum sp.
TGCCGCCTTCTGTCTTGCTCATCTGCCGTTCCTCCTTTTCGCGCGGGGGGGGGGTGCGATATCAGATTATAACTATTCTAATTAAAATCTACAGCATTCCACGCCAAAAACAAGCCGATTTGTGAAAGAGGGCTGCGGCGCCCGGATGCGGCCGGGGCCGGCTTGCGGCCATCATGATCTTCTCAAGGCCGGGAGTCTGCAGGGATGCATTGCCGATCGTGCCGGCCGGCTGTTGCGTCCGACATTGACAGGCGGATGCCTGCCGACCAGTATTGGCATTCTTAATGCCATCAATTAATCGGGGCGGGTATGCGGACGAAGATTGCGACCAGAGTATCCGCGCTGATCACCAGCCCGCGCCTGCGGGCGCTGGGGCGCAAGCGGCATGCGCTGGCGCGGCGGCTGGCCGGACGGCGGCCCGTCATCCATTATTTTCACCAGGCCGACGATCCCTACAGCCGGCTGGCGATCCAGGCCGTGCCGCTGCTGCGGGCGCGCTACGATGTCGATGTCGAAGTGCATGCGGTTTCCGCGCCCGACATGGCGGCCGCCCCCGAGCCCGACATGCTGAAGGCCTATGGGCTGCGCGATGCGGGGCTTTCAGCGCGGCTCGCCGGTTTCGCGCTTGATGCCGACATTTCGGCGCTGGCGCCCGATGCGAGCCCCAAGGCGCTGGCCGCAGGCGACCGCCTGCGCCGCAAGCTCGGCCATTATCTCGGTGCGGTCTTCCATTTCGAGGGCGAGTGGTATTGGGGTCTCGACCGGTTGCAGTTTCTCGAGGAGCGGCTGGCGCCGCTGCGGCGGGCCGATGCGCCGGCCGGCTTCATCGCACCGCGCCGCGAGGTGACGCTGGCACCGGTGGCGGCCACGGGCCGCAAGCCGGTCCTTGAGGCCTTCATCTCCTTTCGCAGTCCCTACACCTACCTCGCCATCGAGCGGGTGACGAAGCTCGCCGCGCATTACGGCGCCGATCTGCGCTGGCGCTTCGTGCTGCCGATGGTGATGCGCGGCCTGCCGGTGCCCTTGTCGAAGCAGCTCTATATCGTGCGCGACTGCAAGCGCGAGGCCGAGCGTCTCGGGCTGCCCTTCGGCCGCGTGGCCGACCCGGTCGGTGCCGGCGCCGAGCGCGGGCTCGCGGTCCTGCATCACGCAATCCCGGCGGGCAAGGGCGCGGCGTTCGCGCAATCCTTCCTGCAGGGCGTCTTTGCCGAAGGCATCGACGCCGCAACGGATGCCGGCCTCCTGCGGCTGGCGGGGCGGGCCGGGCTCGACGACGCCTTCGTCAAGAAAGCGCTGGCCGATCCTTCATGGCGCGAGGTTGCCGAGCAGAACCGCAGCGACATGTTTGCCGGCGGCGCCTGGGGTGTTCCTTCCTTCCGCGTCGAAGGCGGAACGATGCATTGGGGCCAGGACCGGCTCTGGGTCGTCGAGGAGGAATTGCGCGCGGCCGCCGCGAAAGCCTAGCCGCGTTTCGGCAGTGACAGCGCCAGCAGCAGCGCAATGACCGGGAGTGCCGCCAGCGTCGCCCAGGCCTCGGGCGGGTGGTGCGCGTCGGGCCCGGCCTTCAGCAGCCAGAGATTGAGCGCGATGATTGTCCGCTCGACAAGGATCAGCGCCAGCAGCAGCGGCACCAGGCTGCGATAGCGCAGCGCAACCAGCAGCATCAGCGTGCCCCAGACGATCTGCGTCGCGCCGACCCAGGCGAAGGTGGCGATGATCGTCTGCGCATTATGTGTCAGGTCGATGCCGGCAATGACGCCGGCGCCGCCATCGGGCAGGAAGGCGTGGATCGCGCCGGGCAGGACGGTCAGAACGCCAAGCAGCGCCAGCCCCCAGGCCGCGACGGGGCGGCCGCGATAGGCCGCGTTGGTGCTGTCGGGCAGAAGCGACATTGTCGGGTCTCTCCGGTTGGTGGCGGGATCGCACGGGGTTCAGCCCGCCCAGTAGATGAACTCGTCGTCCGGCGTGCTTTTCTCTTCCAGCGTCCTGTCGATCGTCACCGGCATTTCGCCGACCGCCGGGAACAGCGGTTCGCGCTGCGTCGCGTCATGCGCGTCGAGCAAGTCGGTCATCTCGGCCACGCGTTCGGGATAGAGCGCGGCGAGATTGACCTGTTCGGTCGGGTCGTCATCGAGGTTGAAGAGCCAGGTGCGTTCGGGCTTGGTCGTCAGCTGCAGTTTCCAGCCATCCTTCTGCACCACGCGGTAATAGGCATTGCGCCAGAAGAGCGGCCGCTCGGGCGCGGCGGCGGCGTCGCCCGCATAGGGCAGCAGGTCGATGCCGTCGATGACGCGGTCGTCCGGCAGGGTGCCGCCGGCCGCTGCCACCAGCGTCGGGAAGAGGTCGATATGCGCGACGGCCGTGTCGCGCGTCGTGCCGGGCGCGATCCTCTCGGGCCATTGCACGAAGAAGGGCACGCGAATGCCGCCTTCGAAGAAGGTCAGCTTCCAGCCGCGGAAGGGTGCGTTGACGTCCGGGATGCCGATATAGCCGGGCGCGCCATTGTCGCTGGAGAAGATCACGATGGTGTTGTCGTCGAGACCGTTGTCCTTCAGCGCCTGCAGCACGCGGCCGACGCTGCGGTCCAGCGCACGGATCATCGCCGCATAGACGCGCAGCCGTTCGTCCTCGATCATCGACAGCGCATCGTAATCTTCCTTCGAGGCCTGCAACGGCGTGTGGACGGCCCAATGCGCCAGGTAGAGGAAGAAGGGCCGGTTGCGGTTGGCCGCGATCGCCTTCACCGCCTCGTCGGTATAGTAGTCGGTCAGATAGCCCTTCGGCTCGAACCATTCGCCGCCGTTATAGGACGTCGCATATTGCATCCGCGCCCAGAGAAACTGGTCGATCGGATCGAAGGGCAGTTTGGCATTGACGACATCGGGGCTGTCTTCCGGCAGGAACAGTCCGCTTTCCATCATCACGCTCTCGTCGAAACCCTGCGCGTTGGGGCGGAACTCTTCCGAATTGCCGAGATGCCACTTGCCGATATGGATGTTGTGGTAGCCGCGCGGTTTCAACACTTCGGCCAGCGTGATTTCGGCGCCCGGCAGGCCCTGTTCGGCGAAAGGCGGCTGGCGCTTGACGGCCTCGGCGTCGAACAGCATCTCGTGCGGCCGCGTGCCGTCATTGTAGAAAAGATCCATGATCCGCGTCATGCCGGGCGGGGTCGGCGTGAATTCGAAGCCGGTGCGCGTGCCGTAGCGCCCGGTCAACAGCGCCGCGCGCGAGGGCGCGCAGGCCGCCGTGCCCGAATAGGCGCGGGTGAAACTGGCGCCGTTCCTGGCGATCGAGTCGATATGCGGCGTCTTGACGATGCCGCCCGCCGCGCCGCCGCCGAAATGGCTGATGTCGTTGAAGCCGAGATCGTCGGCCAGGATGAAGACGATATTGGGCGGGCGCGTGCCGGCCGCTTCGGCCGCCACTTCCGGTCCCTGCTGCCAGGGGATGTCGCGATTGGCCAGCACGACCGTCGCGTCGCGCGCCCGCGTCGCGACGTAATAGAGGATCAGCTCCTTGCGGAAGAGGAAGGCGGTGCCGGCAAGGGCCGTCAGCGCGACGACGCCGGCAAGAGCTGCGGCCTGCCATTTCTTCAGTCGGTTTGTCGCGCCGTTCATCTGTCGTCCCCCTCGTTACGTCGTGGCGATGAAATCCAGTATGTGCGTGCAGAGTTCCCCGGGGATATCTTCCTGGATGAAATGATGCGCCTTGGCGAAGGTCTGATGCGGCTGGCCTTTGGCGCCCGGAATGCGCTTCTGCATCGCCTTGTCGGCGCCCCTGGCGACCGGGTCCTGTTCGCCGAACAGCGTCAGGAAGGGCTTGTCGAAGCGTTCGAGGCTCTCCCATGCCTTGCGGTTCAAGGGCACGCCCGGATTGTCGGGCTGGACCGCGATCAGCAGCGGAAAGGCGATGATGCCGGCCATATATTCGTCGGACGGGAAGGGTGCGGCATAGGCCGCCAGTTCGCCTGGCGTCGGTTGATGCAGCATGCCGCCCGGCAGCATCTGGGCCAGCGGGAAGGTCGTCGCCTCGCGCATCATGCCGACCCACATCTTCATGAATTCGCTTTCGCCGTCGCCCGTCGGCAGGCCGGTGTTCGAGGCGATCGCGCGGGCGAAGCGTTCGGGATATTGCGACACCAGATAGAGGCCGATCGTGCCGCCCCAGTCCTGGCAGAACAGCGTGATGTCCCTGAGGTCCATGCCGGTCAGCCATTTCGACATCCAGTCGTAATGGCGCGCCAGCGTATAGTCGGCTTTCGCGGCCGGCTTGTCGGAACGTCCGCAGCCGACGAGGTCGACCGCGATGACGCGATGGCCGGCCGCGGCCAGCACGGGGATCATCTTGCGATAGAGATAGGCCCAGGTCGGATTGCCATGCATCAGCAGGATCGGTGCCGCATCGCGCGGGCCCTCGTCGACATAATGGATGCGCAGCGCGGTCCCGTCGTTGTCGGTCACGGTCGCGTAATGCGGCGCGAAATCGTAACCCTCGAGATCGGCAAAGCGTTCGTCGGGCGTGCGCAGCACCTGCATCCGCGTCAGCCCTTCGCGATCGCTTCGAGCAGCGGCTGCAGCCGGCCCAGCACGCCGTCCTGCAGCACCGTCTCGATATTGAGCTGGCCCTTCAGGCCGGCATCGCGGTGCACGGCGATTTCCTGCCATTCGGGCGACATCGACATGTCGAACATCGCCTTGCGGGTCGGATAGGTCGCGATCGCGATCTCGTCCCAGAGTTCTTCCACCTGGCCCAGCGCCAGAAAGGTCACGTCGGCGGCGAAAAAGGCGCCGCCGCCGAATTTCGGCAGCAGCTTCGCAACCTCGCGGCCATAGATCTGGTAGGCGTCGCGGCCGCTGAGATCGGCCGGCCGCCCGTCCTTGTATTCGGCGCGCTCCCTGAACTTCAGCAGATTGACCATGAAGATCGGGCCTTTCGGGCCCGGCGCCATCATTTCGCGGATGTGATCGGGATCGCTCGGGAAGACTTCGTTGATGACCTGCATGACGCCTCTTTCAGACACGGGCGCGCCCGATGCGGCGCGCCCTCTGCAAATATATTGGCATGATTTATGTCATAAGTACAAGAGCGGGCGCGCCGATGTCGCAGTGGATTTGCCGCCGAAACCGCGTATCGTTTGCCGATGCAGTATTTCACCCGACCGATGCTTCTGCGGGCCGGCGCGGCGCTTGTCCTTGCGGCGGCGGCCTATCTGATCTGGCAGTCTCTTACCAATGGCGGCCTGCCCGACGGCTTTGCCGGCGGCAACGGGCGCATCGAGGCGGTCGAGATCGACATCGCGGCCAAGCTGCCCGGCAGGGTGCAGGAGATCCTGGTCGACGAGGGCGATTTCGTCGCCGCCGGCCAGGTACTGGTGATGATGGACACGGCGGCGCTGGCCGCGCAGCTCCGCCAGGCAGAAGCGCAATTGCAACAGGCGCTGATCGGCGTCGACAGCGCCAGGAGCCAGGTCCGGCAGCGCCAGGCCGAACGGGCGGCCGTCGAGGCGCTGGTCGCCCAGCGCGTCGCCGAGCGGAATGCCGCGCAAAGCCGTCTCGCCCGCACCGAACAACTGGCCGCGCGTGGCACCGCCTCGCGTCAGGCACTGGACGACGACCGCGCCCGCTTCGAGGCGGCCCGGGCGGCGGTCAGCGCGGCCGAGGCCCAGCTCGCCGCCTCCGATGCGGCGATCGCCACGGCACGGTCGCAGGTCGTTGGCGCCGAGGCGGCCGTCCAGGCGGGCCATGCCACCATCGAACGGCTCGATGCCGAGATCGAGGACGGCACCTTGCGGGCGCCGCGCGCGGGCCGCGTCCAGTACCGCGTGGTGCAGCCGGGCGAGGTGGTCGCGGCCGGCGGCAAGGTCCTCAACATCATCGATGTCGGCGACGTCTACATGACCTTCTTCCTGCCGACCGAACATGCCGGCCGCGTGGCGCTGGGGGCCGAGGTCCATCTCGTGCTCGACGCGGCGCCGCAATATGTCATTCCGGCGCGTGCGAGCTACGTGGCCGATGTGGCGCAGTTCACGCCCAAGACGGTCGAAACGGCCGATGAGCGCGAGAAGCTGATGTTCCGCATCAAGGCGCGGATCGATCCCGAGCTGCTCGACAAGCATATTCGCGACGTCAAGACCGGCCTGCCCGGCATGGCCTATGTGCGTCTCGACCCGCGGCTCGAATGGCCGGCCGCACTGCAGATCAAGCTGCCGGAATGATTGCGGCGGCGCCCATTGCGCGGCTCGCCGACGTCACGCTCAGCTATGGCCGGCACTGCGCGCTCGACAGCGTGACGCTCGACATTCCGGCCGGGCAGATGGTCGGGCTGATCGGACCGGACGGTGTCGGCAAGTCGAGCCTGCTGGCCCTGATTGCCGGTGCCCGCGCGCTGCAGCAGGGCCGCGTCGAGGTCTTTGGCGGCGACATGGCCCGGGCGCGGCACCGCCACAGGATCGGTCCGCGCATCGCCTACATGCCGCAGGGCCTCGGCCGCAATCTCTATCCGACACTGTCGATCTTCGAGAATATCGATTTCTTCGGCCGGTTGTTCGGCCATGACCGCGCGCATCGCGAGGCCCGCATCGCGGCCCTGCTCGACAGCACCGGGCTTGCGCCCTTTGCCGACCGGCCGGCCGGCAAGCTTTCGGGCGGCATGAAGCAGAAGCTCGGCCTCTGCTGCGCGCTGATCCACGATCCCGATCTGCTGATCCTCGACGAGCCGACCACCGGCGTCGATCCGCTGTCGCGCCGGCATTTCTGGGAGCTGATCGCCCGCATTCGTGCCGGGCGGCCGCAGATGAGCGTCGTCGTGGCCACCGCCTATATGGAGGAGGCCGAGCGCTTCGACTGGCTGGTGGCGATGGATGCCGGCCGGGTGCTGGCCAGCGGCACGCCGCCGGACCTGCGTGCGCAAACCGGCGCCGCCTCGCTCGAGGCCGCCTTCATCGCGCTGCTGCCCGAGGAAAAGCGTCGCGCGCACCGGCCGGTCGAGATTCCGCCGCGCACCGCCGGCGAAGATGGCGAGGCGGCGATCGAGGCGCGCGATCTCACCATGCGCTTCGGCGATTTCGTCGCCGTCGACAAGGTCAGTTTCCGCATCGGCCGCGGCGAGATCTTCGGTTTTCTCGGCTCCAATGGCTGCGGCAAGACGACAACCATGAAGGTGCTGACCGGGCTTCTGACCGCCAGCGAGGGCGAGGCGCGGCTCTTCGGACAGCCGGTCGACGGCGACGGCATCGGCATGCGCCGCCGCGTCGGCTACATGTCGCAGGGTTTCTCGCTCTATGCCGAACTGACGGTGCGGCAGAATCTCGAACTTCACGCACGGCTCTTCCATGTGCCCGAAAGCGAGATCGCGGCGCGGGTCGCGGAGATGACGGAGCGTTTCGATCTTGCCGACGTTCTCGACGTGCTGCCTGACAATCTGCCGCTCGGCCGCCGCCAGCGCCTGTCACTGGCGGTCGCGATGATCCACCGGCCGGAAATGCTGATCCTCGACGAGCCGACATCGGGCGTCGATCCGGTGGCCCGCGACGGCTTCTGGCGCATGCTGGTCGAGCTGTCGCGCCGCGACAGGGTCACGATCTTCATCTCGACCCATTTCATGAACGAGGCCGAACGCTGCGACCGCATTTCGCTGATGCATGCCGGCCGCGTGCTGGTCAGCGACACGCCGGCCGCGATCAAGGCGGCGCATGGCGCCGACACGCTGGAAGATGCCTTTGTCGACTGTCTGATGCAGGCCGGCGCCGGCGCGGCGGAGCCGGAAGCCAGGCCGGCGTCCGAAGCCGCGCCGGTCATGGTGCCGCGCGGCACGCCTTTCCGGCGCATCTTCGATCCGCGCCGCATGTTCAGCTATACGCGGCGCGAGACGCTCGAACTGCTGCGCGATCCGGTGCGCGCCACCATGGCGCTGATCGGCAGCGTGGTGCTGCTCTTCGTGATCGGCTACGGCATCAATTTCGACGTCGAGGACATGACCTTCGCGGTGCTCGACCGCGACCGCACCACGACCAGCCGCGACTATGTGCTCGACATTTCCGGCTCGCGCTATTTCATCGAGCGGCCCGCAATCGTCGATTACGACGATCTCGACCGGCGCATGCGCGCTGGCGAGCTGATGCTGGCGCTCGAGATTCCGCCGGGCTTTGCGCGCGACGTCGCGCGTGGACGACAGGTCGAGATCGGCGCCTGGATCGACGGCGCCATGCCGACACGGGCCGAAACCGTGCAGGGCTATGTCGAGGGCATGCATCTGCACTGGCTGCAGCGGCAGGCGGCGAAGGCCGGTCTCGAGATGACGGCGCCGGTCACGATCGAAACGCGCTTCCGCTACAACCCGGATGTCAGAAGCCTTGTCGCCATGGTGCCCGGCGTGATCCCGCTGCTGCTGATGCTGATCCCGTCGATGCTGGCCGCGCTCAGCGTGGTGCGCGAGAAGGAACTCGGTTCGATCGTCAATCTCTATGTGACGCCGGTGACGCGGCTCGAATTCCTGATCGGCAAGCAGATCCCCTATGTCGTGCTGGCGATGCTGAACTTCGCCCTGCTGGCGCTCTTCGCGGTGTTCTTTTTCGATGTGCCGATGAAGGGCAGCTTCCTCACGCTGTCGGCGGCGACCTTCATCTATGTGATCTCGGCGACCGCCATGGGCCTGCTGATCTCGGCGGCCATGCGCAGCCAGATCGCGGCCATATTCGGCACCGCCATATTGACGATCCTGCCGGCGTCGCAGTTTTCGGGTCTGACCGATCCCGTTTCCTCGCTTGAGGGGATGGGTGCGCTGATCGGCCATATCTATCCCACAACGCATTACCTGACGATCGCGCGCGGCACCTTTTCGAAGGCGCTGGGCTTTGCCGATCTGCAAGCCTCCTTCGTGCCGCTGCTGATCGCGGTGCCGGTGCTGATCGCGGCCAGTGCCGCGCTGCTGAAGAAACAGGAGCGCTGAGCCATGCGGGCTGCCAACATCCTCCATCTCGGCGTCAAGGAGCTTCGCAGCCTCGGCCGCGACCGGGTCATGCTGGGGCTGATCGTCTATGCCTTCACGCTGGCGATCTATGCGGCGGCCACCGCGCTGCCCGAGGCGCTGCACCAGGCCTCGATCGCGATTGTCGACGAGGACCGTTCGCCGCTTTCGGCCCGCATCGCCGACGCCTTCTACCCGCCCTATTTCATTCCGCCGGTGCTGATCGGCCATGCCGAAATGGATGCGCGCATGGATGCCGGACAGGACACTTTCGCGCTCGACATCCCGCCCCATTTCCAGCGCGACGTGCTGGCCGGCCGCGCGCCGGTGATCCAGCTCAATGTCGATGCGACGCGGATGACACAGGCCTTTGCCGGCAGCAATTATATCCAGTCGATCGTTGCGGGCGAGGTGGCGGGCTTCGCCGCGCGCTACCGCGCCGAGAGCGAGCGCCCCGTCGAGCTTGCGCTCAGGGCACGCTTCAATCCGGGACTCGACAAGTCCTGGTTCGGCTCGGTGATGGAGCTGATCAACAATGTGACGCTGCTCGCCATCGTGCTGACCGGCGCGGCGCTGATCCGCGAGCGCGAACACGGCACCATCGAACATCTGCTGGCCATGCCGGTGACGCCGTTCGAGATCATGACCGCCAAGCTCTGGGCGATGGCGCTGGTCGTCACGGTGGCCTGCGGCCTGTCGCTCACCGTCATGGTGCAGGGGCTGCTGTCGGTGCCGATCGAGGGTTCGGTCGCGCTCTTTCTCGCCGGCACGCTGTTCCACCTTTTCGCAGCCACCTCGATGGGCATCTTTCTTGCCACCGTCGCGCGCTCGATGCCGCAATTCGGGTTGCTGGTCATTCTGGTGCTGGTGCCGCTCGAAATGCTCTCGGGCGGCATGACGCCGCGCGAAAGCATGCCCGAGGCGATCCGCACCCTGATGCTGGCCGCGCCCAACACGCATTTCGTGATGCTGGCCCAGGCCATTCTCTATCGCGGCGCCGGCTTCTCGGTCGTCTGGCCGCAATTCCTGGCGCTGGCGCTGATCGGAACGGCGCTCTTCGCCGCCGCGCTGGCCCGTTTCCGCTCGACCATTTCCAGCATGGCGTGAGGGCCCCCCTCATTCCTTCTTGCGCATCGCCTCGATCAGGTCGATCGGCAGCGGGAAGACGATGGTGCTGGTCCGGTCGCCGGCGATGTCGTGCAGCGCCGAGAAATAGCGCAGCTGCATCGCGCGCGGGTCGCCGGCCAGGATCTTGCCGGCCTCGACCAGCTTCTCGGCCGCCTGCTGTTCGCCTTCGGCATTGATGATCTTGGCGCGGCGGAAGCGTTCGGCTTCGGCCTGCTTGGCGATGGCGCGGATCATGCTCTCGTCGATATCGACATGCTTGATTTCGACATTGGCGACCTTGATGCCCCAGGCGTCGGTCTGGCTGTCGAGGATTTCCTGGATGTCGGCATTGAGCTTGTCGCGCTCGGCCAGCATCTCGTCGAGTTCGTGCTTGCCGAGCACCGAGCGCAGCGTCGTCTGGGCGAGCTGGCTGGTTGCCTCCATGTAGTTCTCGACATTGAGGATCGACTTGCCGGGATCGACGATGCGGTAATAGATCACCGCATTGACACGCACCGACACGTTGTCGCGCGAGATCACGTCCTGGGTCGGCACGTCTTCCACCATGGTGCGCAGATCGACCCGCACCATCTGCTGGATGACCGGGATGATGATGATGAAGCCGGGTCCGGCAATGCGGGTGAAGCGTCCGAGTGTGAAGACGACGCCGCGCTCATATTCGCGCAGGATGCGGATCGCCGAGCTCAGAAAGCCGACAACCAGCACCGCGATGAAGACATAGAATGCGAGATTTCCCATCAGGCCTCTCCGTTCTGTTTGGTCCACCGGGGCCAATGATGGCGAACCGATGATTGTGAACGTCCACCCTCCCCTTGGGGGAGGGTCGGAATTTGCGGCGCTTCAGCGCCGCAAATTACGGGGCGGGGTAAAGCGGCAAGGCAGAGCCCCCGCCCCGAAAAATTTCTCGCAAGCTCGAATTTTTCGACCCGCCCCCCAGGGGCGGGTGGGCAATTCTCGCAAACGTTGAGGCGCCGCTCCCTCACTCATGCACGGTCGGCGCGTCGCTGAGGATCAGCGTCAACCCGTCCAGCCGTTCGACTCTCGCCATTGTGCCCGGCGCAAGGCTGTGGGGACCCCGTGCGCGCCAGCGCTCGCTATGCGCCCAGACATGGCCCTCGCCATTCGCCCAGTCGAGCACCTCGACTTCCATGCCGGTCATTTCCTCGCTGCCGGTCGCGACAGGTTTTCGTTGCGCGCGCCAGGCATAGCCGAGGATCAGCACCAGCGTGATGACGCTGACGGCCGCCGTGCCGCCGATCGTGCCCCAGGAGAGCTGGAATTCCGGCTGGTCGCTGTCGATCAGCATCGCGCCGCCCAGCACGAAGGCAACGACGCCGCCAAGCCCGACCACGCCGAAACTCGGCGTGAAGGCTTCGGCGATCATCAAGGCGAGGCCGAGCAGGATCAGCGCCAGGCCCGCATAATCGAGCGGCAGCTGGTTCAGCGCATAAAGCCCGAGCAGCAGCGAGATCGCGCCGATCACGCCGGGGCCGATGGAGCCCGGATTGGAAAACTCGAAGATCAGGCCGTAAATGCCGATCAGCATCAGGATGAAGGCGACATTGGGATTGCTGAGGATCGCCAGCAATTTCGTCATCGCGCCGGGCTCGATCTCGGTCAGGGCCGCGCCTTCGGTGTTCAATACACGCGTGCCCGCCGCCGTCACCACTTCGCGGCCATGCATCAGCCGCAGCAATTCGCCCATGTCGCTGGCGATGAATTCGACGACGCCCTGCTCGACCGCCTCGCGTGCCGACAGGCTTGCCCCTTCGCGCACGGCCTCCTCGGCCCAGTCGGCATTGCGGCCATGCAGTTCGGCAAGGCTCCGGATATGTGCCACCGCGTCATTGGTCGCCTTGGCGGCCATCGCGTCCTCGTTCGATTTCGGCGCTGATGCGGGCTTCTCGCCGTCGCCCGCGCCGCTGCTGTCCTCGTCGCGCGGCGTGTCGCGCGCGGGCGTCTCGCCGGGCGAAGGCAGCCCCGGCATGCCGCCGATCGAAACCGGCGTCGCGGCGCCGATATTGGTGCCGGGCGCCATCGCGGCGATGCCGGTTGCATAAATGATGTAGGTGCCGGCGCTGGCCGCATGGCCGCCCGCGGGCGCCACATAGCCGGCCACCGGCACGTCGGATTCGAGGATCGAGGAGATGATTTCGCGTGTCGAGGTCACGAGCCCGCCCGGCGTGTCGATCTTCAGGATCAGCACGTCGGCGCGGCGTTCCTCGGCCGAAGCCACCGCATCGGCCACCTGGCGGGCGGTTGCCGGGCCGATCGCGCCGGTAATGGTCGAGACCATGGCCAGCGGCGGCGCGCCGCGCGCCGGGGCTTCGGCTTCATCCTGGGCCATGCCGGCGGCGCCGAACAGCGCCGCGCCGGCGACCGCCAGCATCGCGTAGAGCGCATGGCGCCATCGAGGGATCGTTCGGGATCGAAGGTTCACGGGGGGCGGCTCCTTCTTCCGGGCGGTCTTTATCTGTCGTCCGGTCAGTCTGCCAAAGCGGAGCGGGAAAGGCCATGTTTTCCGGGCGGACGGGTCCGGGGTGCCTTTTCCCCCTTGCCGTGCCGCGCCGGCGCGCCATCCTCCCTTGCAGACCATGTCCCAACGCGCAAAGGGAGGAACGCGCCATGACCGAGCATGTCTACAAGATCGTCGAAATCGTCGGCTCCTCGCCCAACAGCATCGAGGACGCGATTGCCGCTGCGGTTGCCAAGGCCGCGCAGAGCCTGCGCGAGCTGCGCTGGTTCGAAGTCGTCGAAACGCGCGGCCATATCGAAGGCGGCAAGGTCGGCCACTATCAGGTCAAGCTGAAACTGGCCTTCACGCTGGAGTGAGGGGCGCAAGCGACGGGGGGATGGATTGCGCGTGTCGAAACACATCACCCCACGGATCAAATTCAATCTTCTCTGCGCGCCTTCGGAGAAACAGCCAGTCCGAGGAAAACCAGCATCGCCTGGTTGAGCCGCAGCAAATCCTCGTCGTCGAGCCGCCCGATAAACGCGCCCATCCTCGCCTTCGGAACGGTGGTGATTTTGTCCACCATCAACCGGCACGGAAGGCGCAAGGCGTTGCGTTCGTTCGGCGCCACCGGCAGACGGAAGAGAGGAGCGTCCGTTTCGTCCGTGGTGAAGACGCAGATGGTGACAGAGCTTGTTGCATCGAAGCTGTCGTCCTGAAGCACAACGGCGGGACGCGGCTTGCCCGCGTAACCTGCACCGCCGGAGACGGTCCAGATTTCGCCGCGCTTCATGCCTTGTCGCCGTCGATATCCGACGCGGCGTCGATGAAAGCCTGATCGTCGCGCGCGGAGGCGCTCGCCGCCACGGCCGCCGACTGCTTGTGGGCCTCCTTGCGGAACGAAGGCGCGCGCACATCGGGGACCCAGATCTGGATCGGCCGCAATCCTTGTGCGCGCAGACGGCGACGATGCTCGCTCACCTTGACGCGGGACGATTTGGGCTTGCTCGCAGGTGGCATGACCAATCTCTCCCGATAGTTACATGTAACTTATCACGGGAACGGCAACCCACGCAATTTCTTTTTGCTATTCTCCGCCCAACAGAAACTCAGTCAGGGAGATACATACGATGGAACCGATCCGCAAACTCAGCCGCTCGATCGCCGGCAAGGTGGCGCTGGTCACCGGTGCGGCCAGCGGCATGGGTCGCGCCACCGCGCATGTGTTTGCCGGCGAGGGCGCGAAGGTCGCTGTGCTCGATCTCCGTCAGGAACGTGTCGATGCGGTCGTCGCCGAAATCAAGGCCGAAGGCGGCGAGGCGCATGGCTGGGCGCTCGATGTCGCGGATGCCGAAGGCATCGTCCGTGTCGTGAAGGAAATCGAGGCGCGCTTCGGCGGGCTCGACATCCTCGTCAACAATGCCGGCCTCTCGACCTTTTGCGGCATCGCCGAGGAGGGCTATGAGGAAAGCTGGGCGCGGGCCATCGAGGTGATGCTGACGGCGCATATGCGTTTCGTGCGCGCCGCGCTGCCATTGCTGAAAAAGTCCGGCGAGGGCCGCATCGTCAATGTGGCGTCCACGGAAGGTTTCGGCGCGACGCCCGGCAACTCGACCTATGTGGCCGCCAAGCACGGCGTCATCGGGCTGACGCGGGCGCTCGCCGTCGAGCTCGGCCGCGAAGGCGTCACCTGCAACTGCATCTGTCCGGGGCCGATCCGCACCGGCATCACCGCCGGCATTCCCGACGAGCACAAGGAGATCTTCGCCAAGCGCCGGGTGCCGCTGCGCCGCTATGGCGATCCGGAAGAGGTC
This sequence comes from uncultured Parvibaculum sp., assembly GCF_963975745.1. NCBI lineage: Bacteria > Pseudomonadati > Pseudomonadota > Alphaproteobacteria > Hyphomicrobiales > Parvibaculaceae > Parvibaculum > uncultured Parvibaculum sp. The sequence continues at coordinate 14,362 of NZ_CAXBIB010000003.1, forward strand.
GCGCATGTGACGCTCAGCGTCGTGCTGCCGGCCGCGTCCTATCTCAACGGCGTCGCCATTCCGGTCGATGGCGGCATGCTGGTCAAGAATGCGTGAGGGCGGTCCGGCCCGAAACAAAAAATAGCCGAATCCTGCCACGACCCCTGCCGGGTGGGGATAAGTCGTGCTTGTCCCCGGGGGACAAGTGCGGTTATCCCCCGGGGACAAGTGCTTTTGTGACAGTTTTTTGACAGTTCCGTGACAGAGGGGGGGTCAGCTGTCGTTTTCACTGTCATAAACCGCCGCGGCGGCGCCGGCCGCGCGCCCGGTGGCAAGGCAGGCGCTGATCAGATAACCCCCTGTCGGCGCTTCCCAATCGAGCATCTCGCCGGCCGCGAAGACGCCCGGCAGCTTCCTCAGCATCAGGTTTTCGTCGAGTTCGTCGAGGGCGATGCCGCCGGCGCTGCTGATCGCCTCGGAAATCGGACGTGCACGGATCAATGTCAGCGGCAGCGCCTTGATCGCGTGGGCCAGCGCGACCGGATCGTCGAAAATGTTCGTGTCGAGACATTCGCGCAGCAGCGCCGCCTTGACGCCGTCGATGCCGGCCGCCTTGCGCAGATGATTGGCCATCGACGCCTTGCCGCGCGGCCTTGAAAGTTCGCGCGTCAGGCGTTCGATGTCGCGGTCAGGTGCGAGATCGAGCGTCAGCAGCGCCTTGCCGTCGCGTTCGGTGGCGTCGCGCAAGGCTGCCGACAGCGCATAGACGGCGCTGCCCTCGATGCCGTAGCGCGTCACCACGAAGTCGCCGCGCAACGCGCGATCGCCGAAGGAAAGCGTTACCGACTTGACCGGCTCGCCGGCAAAGCGCGCCGCCATATGCGGCGTCCACGGAACATCGAAGCCGCAATTGGACGGTCGCAGCGGGTTGACCGTCACGCCTTTCGCGCGCAGGAGCGGCGCCCATTGGCCGTCGCCGCCGAGCCGCGGCCAGCTGGCGCCGCCCAGCGCCAGCACCGTCGCGTCGGCATGGAAAGTCCGTTCGCCGTCCGGCGTCCCGAATGTCAGTTCGCCCGCCGCGCTCCATCCGTTCCATTTGTGGCGCGGATGAAAGGTGACGCCGGCCGCGCCCAGCCGGTTCAGCCAGGCGCGCAGCAAGGGCGAGGCCTTCATCGCCTTCGGAAAGACGCGGCCCGAACTGCCGGTGAAGGTTTCGATGCCGAGTGCGGCCGCCCATCCCTGGATCGCATGCGGCGGAAAGGCGCGCAGCGCCGGTTCCAGCACCGCGCGCGCTTCGCCGAAGCGCGTCAGGAAGGTTTCGAGATCCTCGCCATGGGTGATGTTGAGACCGCTCTTGCCGGCCAGCAGGAACTTGCGGCCGAGCGAGGGCATGGCATCGAAGAGATGCACCTCGGCGGTCGCGGCCAGCGCCTCGGCTGCCGCAAGCCCTGCCGGTCCGCCGCCGATGATCGCGGCGACGGGTTTCGCTTTCTGTTTTGCGCTTGTGTTCACGGCCGCGACGCTATCATTCTCTGGCAGCGAAATCATGTGCCGAAGCGAAGCGATGACCGAAATCTATGTCGATGCCGATGCCTGTCCGGTCAAGGAGGAAGTGGTGCGCGTTGCGGAGCGTCACGGCCTGACGGTGCATATCGTCTCGAATGGCGGCCTGCGTCCGACCGGTCATCCGCTGGTCCATCCGGTCGTTGTGGCCGAAGGGCCCGATGCCGCCGATGACTGGATCGCCGAACGTGCGGGGCCGGGCGACATCGTCGTCACCGGCGACATTCCGCTGGCCGCCCGCGCGCTCGAACGCGGCGCCGCCGCGATCGGCCACAATGGCAATCCCTTCACCTCGTCGAGCATCGGCATGGCGCTTGCCATGCGCGACCTGATGCGCGAGCTGCGCGAGACAGGGGAATCGAAAGGCGGCGGTCCGGCCTTCACCCGCGCCGACCGTTCGCGTTTCCTGCAGGCGCTTGAAAGCGCCGTGCAGCTTGCGCTGAGGCTACGCTAGGCTTCGGCCGGCACGAAGCGCAGCGCGACGCCGTTGATGCAGTAGCGCAGGCCCGTCGGCTTCGGCCCGTCCTCGAAGACATGGCCCTGATGGCCGCCGCAGCGGCGGCAATGAACTTCGGTCCGCGTCATGAAGAAGCTGCGGTCTTCCGACGTGCCGATCGCGTTGTCGAGCGGTGCGTAGAAACTCGGCCAGCCGGTGCCGCTGTCATATTTGGTTGCCGAAGAGAACAGCGCCAGGTCGCAGCCGGCGCAATGATAGATGCCCGCGCGTTTCTCGCCATTGAGCGGGCTGGTGCCGGGGCGTTCGGTGCCGTGCTTGCGCAGCACGCGATATTGCTCTGCCGTCAGCTGTGCGCGCCATTCGGCGTCGCTCTTTGTCACCTCGAATGTCGCCGCGTCGTCGGCTGCGGCGCTCCTGCCGCGCAGCGTCAGGCCTGCCGCCGCGAGCGCGGCTGCCACTGCCGTGCCACCGAGAAAGTTCCGTCTCGACATCATGCTCATCTCCTGCTGCCGCCCGCTTCCTCGCCCCAGATCTGCGTCAGCCGCTGGTCGCGCCCGCAGCCCCAGCGATAATAGGCATAGCGCGCGGGGTTCTTCAGATAATAGTCCTGATGATATTGCTCGGCCGGATAGAAAGGCGCGGCATCGGCGATCTCGGTCACGATCGGGCGCTCGAAGCGGCCCGAGGCCTCGAGTTCGGCCTTCGATGCCTCGGCCTGTTCGCGTTCTTGGTCGTTGCCGACATAGATCACGCTGCGATATTGCGGGCCGGCGTCGCAGAACTGCGCATCGGCGCGCAAGGGATCGATATTGCGCCAGAAGACATGGAGCAACTCCGCGTAGCCGATGCGCGCCGGATCGTAGATCACCGCCACGACCTCGACATGGCCACTCCGGCCCGAGGAGACTTCCCTGTAGGTCGGGTTGGGCGTCGCACCGCCCGTATAGCCCGATGTCGTGCGGATCACGCCGTCGAGCTTGTCGAAAGGCGGCTCCATGCACCAGAAGCAGCCGCCGCCGAAAATCGCCATGGCCTCGCCAGAGCCCGGCGCTTCGGCCGTGGCGGGCGTTGTGGCCAGGGCGGCCCAGAGGCCGAAAAGGATCGCAAGCCGCTTCACGTCGGGTCTCCTTCGGTTTCAGATGCAGTCTACGCCGTTCCCGTCCTGGCGGCGTTCAATTCGCGTTCACGCATTTGCGAGCGCCGCGCAGGATGGAAGCCACATGGACGGCGGGGTTGTTCGCCGCTAGCATGAATGAAGTAGGGCGGTTTGATCGGGAGGAGAGGCTGCCATGAGCGAAATATCGTCACAGCTGGGCGCGGCGGGCGGCCGGGACCGTTTTCCGGACGTGCGCAAGGTCCGGGCCGACGCGCCCTGGGTCTGGCTGGCGCGTGGCTGGGCCGACATGTCGAGCGTGCCGGCGCTCAGCCTCAGCTATGGCATTGCCTTTTTCGTGATCTCGTTGTCGCTGGTCGTGGCGCTGTTCCAGTTCGATCTCGGCGCGCTGGTGCCGGTCATGGCGGCGGGCTTCCTGCTGGTCGGGCCGATGCTGGCCGTCGGCATGTATGAAGCCAGCCGCCGTATCGAGGCCGGCCTGCCGGTACGTCTGGCCGATGTCGCCTTCGTGTCGACGCGCAGCCCCACCCAGCTCGCCTTTCTCGGCGCCATGCTGATGGGTGCGATGCTGATCTGGGTGCGCATCGCCTCGCTGCTGTTTGCCCTGTTCTTCGGATCGCAGGACATGCCGACAATCGCCGAATTCGTGCCGGCCTTGCTGCTGACGCCGCACGGACTCGGACTGCTGGTCGTCGGTACGGCGGTCGGCGGGCTGCTGGCGCTGGTCTGTTTCGCGATCTCGGTCGTCTCGGTACCGATGCTGATGGCGCGCGATGTCGATGCGGTAACGGCGGTGCTGACCAGCATCGAAACGGTCCGGCGCAATTTCTGGCCGATGATGATCTGGGGCTGGATCATCGCCTTCTTCACCGCGGTCGGCATTGCGACGTTCCTGCTCGGGCTGATCGTGGTCTTCCCGCTGCTCGGACATGCGACCTGGCATGCCTATCGGGATCTCGTGCGCGCGCGCTGATGATCGTCAGTCGTCCGGCCGGTCGTCGTCCGGCCGGTCCTGATACGGACGGTCGTCGTCATCGTCGAAGAGTATGCGTTGGGCCGCGCCTTCGAGGTCGTCATACTGGCCGCTCTTGAGCGACCAGAGAAAGGCCGCGAGGCCGAGCAGGCCGAGCAGCAGCGCCGCTGGAATCAGAAACACAAGAATGTTCATGGTTGCTGCGCGGCCTTGCCGCGCCGGTTCAGCCGCAGCGCATTTCCGATCACCGTGATCGAGGAGCTGGACATCGCGATGGCCGCGACCAGCGGCGTCACGAAGCCGGCAACGGCCAGCGGTACGGCGACGGCGTTGTAGGCAAGCGCCAGGCCGAAATTCTCGAACACCAGCCGGCGCGATTTCAGGGCCACCTCGATCGTCTCGATGACAGGTGCAAGCCGCGCGCCCTGGAAGATGAAGTCGGCCGCCGTCTGGCTGACATCGGCGGCATCGGCCGGCGAGATCGACACATGCGCCGCGCGCAACGCCGGGGCATCATTGAGGCCGTCGCCGATCATCAGCACCGTGCGGCCGTCGCGGGCCAGCGCCTCGAGCCGGGCAATCTTTTCGGCCGGCCGTGCGCCGGCGCGCCATTCGGCGATGCCCAGCGTCTCGGCCGCCGCCCGCACCGCCGGTTCGCGGTCGCCCGACAGCAGTTCGACGGCAAAGCCCTTGCGTTTCAGCGCGCCGATCGCCGCTGCCGCATCGGGCCGCAGCGTGTCGGCGAAACGAAAACACACTGGTTGGGCGCCGCCGCGACGCAGCCAGAGCTCGGGGCCGGCATGGCGTTCGGTGTCGTTACGTCCGGCGCCGGCAAAATCGGCATTGCCGAGGCGGATGATTTCGCCGAACAGCCGCGCTTCCAGGCCCATGCCCGGGACTTCATCGACATCGGTCAATGCGACGGCCGGGCAGTCGCTGCCGGCCTCGGCCAGCGCGCGGGACAGCGGATGGCGGCTCTGCCGCGCCAGCGCGACGGCCAGCGCCAGATCGGCACTGGCAACATCGCCGGCATTGATCAGTTGCGGCCGGCCGAGTGTCAGCGTGCCGGTCTTGTCGAAGACGACGGTGTCGATCTGGGCCAGGCGTTCGAGTGCATCGGCCGCCTTGACGAAGACGCCCTGACGTATCAGGCGTCCCGTCGCCACCACCTGCACCACCGGGACCGCAAGGCCGAGCGCGCAGGGACAGGTGATGATCAGCACGGCGATCGCATGGGTCAGCGCGGTTTCCCAATGGGCGCCGAGCCAGAACCAGAGAATCATCGTGGCAAAGGCCATGATGTGGACCGCGGGCGAATAGATGCGGGCCGCACGGTCGGCGATGCGCACATAGCGGGCGCGGCCCTGTTCGGCCGATTCCATCAGCCGCACGATTTCGGCCAGCAGCGAATCGTCGTCGCGCTTGGTCACGCGCATGGTCAGCGGTGCGCCGATATTCAGCGTGCCGGCAAAGACCGCCGATCCGGGTTTGACCGCTTCGGGCAGGCTCTCGCCGGTCACCAGGCTCGTGTCGATGTCGCTGGTGCCCGTCAGGATTTCGCCATCGGCCGGAATGCGCGCACCGGCCGCGATGGCGAGGCGCATGCCGGGTTCGACATTCTCGACGGCGACCGAACGCAGCGCGCCGTCCGGACCGATCACGGTCGCAGCGGTTGCGCGCAGGCCGAGCAGGTTCTGGGCGGCCGAACAGGCGCGGGCGCGTGCCTGCATGTCGAGATAGCGCCCGATCAGCAGGAAGAAGAGCAGGGTCACGCTGGCATCGAAATAGACATGCCGGGCATTGACGATGGTCTGCACCAGGCTCATCGAGGTTGCCAGGATGACCGCCAGCGCGATCGGTACATCCATGTTCATCGTGCCGGCGCGGAGCGCCTTCAGTGCCGAACGAAAGAAGGGCTGGCCGGCATAGGCCACGGCCGGCAATGCGATCAATGCCGATACCCAATGGAAGAAGGCGCGCGTCGTCTCGTCCATGTCGGTGACGAGCCCCGACCAGACCGAGACCGAGACCAGCATCACATTGGCGGCCGCGAAACCGGCCACGCCCATGGCGCGCAGCAGCGATTTCATTTCGCTCTCGTCGAGTGCCGCGGCGAGTCTGGAATCGAAGGGAACGGCCGCGAAGCCGACCTCGGCCAGCCGTGCGACGATTGCGTCGGCCTTCAGCTTGCGCGGATCCCAGCGCACGGCGACGCGCTTTGTCGACAGATTGGCGCGGGCATATTCGACGCCGGGAAGTTCATGCAGCCCGCGTTCGACCTTGCGCAGGCAGCCGGCACAATGCATGTCCTGCACCACGAGATCGAGGCGTGCCCGGCCGCCCGGCGCGTCGCGGACAAACAGGCCGGGGTCGGGTCTTGCGGGATCGAGCATTGCCTCGGCGGCATGGCTCATCTGCTGGGTTCCCGGGTAATGATGACGCGCTCTTCCTGCACGAAAGTCTCGCCGGCCGGACCTTGCGCCGCGATCCGGATCAGCCAGTTGCCGTCATGGGCGAGATTGAAAACCGTTTCATAGATACCCGTCTTCGTCTCCGCCAGCGGCAGACGCTGATCCTCGCCGGCCGCGACCGGCCGCCAGAACAGCCCGTCGACCTTCAGGCCGCTCAGCGGCGCGCCATCGGCGGCAGCAAAGGCAACGGTCAGCCGTGTGCCGCCCGCCGATGCCGGACCGGTCGCGATGGCCGCGGTCCAGCCGAGGCGGCGTTGCGCGTCCATCTGTTCAAGCAGGTGATTATAGGCGCGGCCCTTCTGATAGGCGCCCTCGACCTCCACGCCGTCGAATGTCGAAAGCGCCGCATAGATGAAGTAGCCGTTGACTGCGAAGACAATACCGAAAAATGCAATGAAGGAGGCCAGCACATGCCGGCCGGTCCAGGTGCCGAAGCGACTGCCGGGCGGGGCGTCATGCTTTCCTGTCGTCATTGCGCGGGTCCCCTGAAGCTCGATTCGCGTTCGACCCGCTGGCCGCTTGCGAGATCGGTGGCGACAAATGTCAGCATGCCTTCGCCGCCGCGCAGTCCGTCCAGATGTTCGGCCGGCAGGCTGACGAAAAAGCGGGCCGTCCGCAGCGTATCGATTCCGACGACGACCGTCGAACCTTCCTCGCCGGCAAGGGCGGGTCTTGAGAGAACCGCGCCGTCGAGTCCTTCGACGTCGATGCGGAAGATGCGCTCCTCATGTTCCTTGTTGACGATCTTCAGCTCGTAGCCGTTGCGAATGCTGCCGTCGGCGAGCGTGACGAAAAGCGGATTGCGGTCGGGCAGGACGCTGAGTTCGAGCGTCGAACGGTTGATCAGCGCGATCAGCATGATCAGGCCGACAATCGCCAGCGCCGCCATATAGACGATCGTGCGCGGGCGCAGCAGGCTGAGACGTTGCGGTTCCCCGGCCTGGCGGCGCTCCTGGTTCCTGAGGGTGTCGTAGGCGATCAGCCCGCGCGGCCGCTCGACCCGGTCCATGATCGCGTCGCAGGCATCGATGCAAAGCGCACACTGGATGCATTCGAGCTGCATGCCGTCGCGAATGTCGATGCCCATCGGGCAGACGGCGACGCACTGACCGCAATCGATGCAGTCGCCGCGGCCCTCCCAGCTCGTCCCCTTCTTGTGGGCCCCCCGCGGCTCGCCGCGATCTTCCTTGTAGGAGACCAGCAGCGATTCCTCGTCGAACATCGCGCCCTGAATGCGCGGCCAGGGGCACATGTAGATGCAGACCTGCTCGCGGGCCAGGCCGCCCAGCAGATAGGTCGTCGAGGCGAAGATGGCGATCGAGATATAGGCGATCGGCGGCGCCTCGAACCGGGCGAGATCGACGGCAAGTGTCGGCGCATCGGCAAAATAGAAGACCCAGGCACCGCCGGTCGCCAGCGCAATCAGGATCCAGACCAGGTGCTTGGCGGCCTTGCGCGCCAGCTTGCCGGCGCTCCAGGGCGACCGGTCGAGACGAATGCGTGCCGAGCGGTCGCCTTCGAAGAAGCGTTCGACGTGAATGAAGAGATCGGTCCAGACCGTCTGCGGGCAGGTGTAGCCGCACCAGACGCGGCCGGCGAGACTGGTCACGAGGAACAGCGTCAGCGACGCAAGAATCAGGAGGCCGGTGATGTAGTAGAATTCCTGCGGCCATATCTCCAGAAAGAAGAAATAGAATCGCCGCGACGGGAAATCGAGCAGGACCGCCTGGTCGGGGAGTCCGGCGCCGCGGTCCCAGCGCAGCCATGGCGTGACGTAATAGATCGTCAGCGTCAGCGCCATGATGATCCATTTCAGCCGGCGGAACGTGCCGCCGACCAGTTTCGGATATATCTTGACGCGGCTGGCATAGAGCGAGCGGTTCTTTTCGGCGTTGACGGCGGTATATCGCTCGCCGTCGTCGCCATGCGGATTGGCCGCACGGACATTGCCCGCCGCTTCGGCGGCGAGACGTTCGAGATTGCTAATAGAGGTTGTGGCGCTGTCGGCCATTTTCTACTCACGCGGCGCTTGCAAAACAGTATACGCCGACGCCGCCCGTCCGTCATTCGCAGCAAGCGGACGGGGCAATCGCGGGTGGCGACAGACAGTCCGCCGCCACCGCAATGGTTCCTCGGAGCGCGGCGTCTACTCGCCGCCTCCCAGAGAATGAACATACAGCGTCAGCGCGTTGATCGTGCCCTCATCGAGCCGTCCGCCCCAAGCTGGCATGACGCCGCTGCGTCCGTTTGACACGGATTCGATGATCGATGCGCGTTCGCCGCCGTAAAGCCAGACGGCATCGGTCAGATTCGGTGCCCCCAGCTCACGGATACCCTCGCCATCCGCCCCGTGGCAGGTCACGCATTGCTCGCCGAATATCTCGGCACCGCGCGTTGCCGCTTCGGCGTCGTCGGCGCGGCCGGACAGGGCGAGCACGAATTCCGCCACATCGGCAATTTCCCGGCGTGTCAGTATGCCATCGCGGCCATAGGCCATCATGACGTTCTGGCGGGTTTCGTCATCGGCTTCCCAGCGGATGCCGTGGGTCAGCGTATAGCGGATATCTTCCAGCGTGCCGCCCCAGAGCCAGACGTCGTCATTGAGATTGGGGAAGCCCCATGAGCCCTGGGCGCCCGAACCGTGACATGGCGCGCAATTGTCGCCGAAGGCCGCCTTGCCAGCCGCAAGGCTCACTTCCATCAGCGCCGGATCGGCGGCTACCTCTTCGAGCGCCAGCGTGGCGATCTGCTGCATTTCGTCGGCACGTCCTTCAGCCACGGCACCAAGCTCGCGTGTCACGATTTCACGCTGGTCATAGCCGATCACGCCCTTCGTGTAGGTCCAGCCCTCCGTCGAAAGATAGGGCCAGGCCGGCATCACGACCCAATAGGCGAACGACCAGATGATGCAGGCATAGAAGGTGTAGAGCCACCATTTCGGCATCGGATTGTCGAGTTCGCGGATACCGTCCCATTCGTGACCGGTGGTCTCGACGCCCGTGACGTCGTCAATTTCGTTTTTCGGGCTATCGCTCATTTCTTTGCCTCCATGCGGTCACCCGCCTTGTCTTCGGGTCCGTCGCCGTCCTGGAGCGGCAAGCGCGCCAGCCTGTCGAAGGTCTGCTTGTTGCCGGGACGCAATGCGTAGACCAGCACCATGGCGAACAGCACCATCATCAGCACCAGACCGCCGGCGCCCGCCCATGTCCGTACCAGTGAATAGGTTGTTTCGGGTTCCATCTGGCGGCCTATTGCTTGAAGTCGGTGGATTCGTAGGCGTTGAAATCGACCAGCGTGCCCAGCATCTGCAGATAGGCGACCAGCGCATCGAGTTCGGAGATCACCGCCGGGTTGCCGTCGAAGTCGCGGGCAAGAGCCTTCGGATAGCGCTGCATCAACTCGTCCGTATCGGCAAAAGGCGTTGCCTGGGCCTCGAGATCGGCCTTGGCGTTCTCGATCGCCGCGGCGTCATACGGCACACCGGCGATCGACAGGGCCTTCAAGGCGCCGCCGATATTGCGGTAGTCGAGCGGCGTCTCCGCCAGGAAGGGATAACCCGGCATCACCGATTCCGGGACCACGGAACGCGGGTCGGCCATATGCAGGCGGTGCCATTCGTCCGAATACTTGCCGCCAACACGGGCCAGATCCGGACCGGTCCGCTTCGAGCCCCACTGGAAGGGATGGTCGTATTTGCTCTCGGCGGCCAGCGAGTAGTGCCCGTAGCGCTCGACCTCCGAGCGCAGCGAGCGGATCATCTTGCTGTGGCAGGCGTAGCAGCCTTCGCGGATATAGATGTTGCGGCCGGCCAGTTCGAGCGGGCTGTAGGGACGAACGCCCTTGACGTCCTCGATGGTGCTCTTGATCAGGAAGGTCGGCACGATCTCGACGAGACCGCCGATGGCGACGACGATCAGCGTCAGCACCAGCAGCAGCATCGGGCTCTTTTCGATCGTGGCGTGTGTGAACTTCTTTTTCATCGGGTCCCCCTCACTCGGCCGGCTGCGCGGCGGCGCGGACTGGCACCTGCAGGGGCTCGCTTTCGCGAACACGACCCTTGATGGTCATCCAGCAGTTGTAGACCATGATCAGCGCACCGGTAAGGAAGAGCAAACCGCCCAGTCCGCGGATCACATAGAACGGATGCATCGCCTCGACGGTTTCGACGAAGGAATATTCGAGGAAACCCTGAGCGTCATAGGCGCGCCACATCAGGCCCTGCAGGATTCCCGACACCCACATCGAGGTGATGTAGAGGACGATCCCGAGTGTGGCGATCCAGAAGTGCCAGCTGACCAGCGCCATCGAATAAAGCCGCTCGCGCTTCCAGAGCCAGGGCACCAGGCAATAGACGGCGCCGAAGGAAACGAAGCCGACCCAGCCGAGCGCGCCGGAATGCACATGGCCGACCGTCCAGTCGGTGTAATGCGAGAGCGAGTTGACGGCCTTGATCGACATGACCGGACCTTCGAAGGTCGACATGCCGTAGAAGGCCACCGAGACCACCAGCATGCGGATCACGGGGTCGGTGCGGAGCTTGTCCCAGGCACCCGACAGCGTCATCAGCCCGTTGATCATGCCGCCCCAGGAAGGCATCCACAGCATGATCGAGAAGGTCATGCCCAGTGTCTGCGCCCAGTCGGGCAGCGCCGTGAAATGAAGATGATGCGGGCCCGCCCAGATATAGAGGAAGATCAGCGACCAGAAATGGATGATCGAGAGACGGTAGGAATAGACCGGCCGCTCGGCGCGCTTCGGGATGAAGTAATACATCATGCCGAGGAAGCCGGCGGTCAGGAAGAAGCCCACCGCATTGTGGCCATACCACCACTGGATCAGCGCATCCTGCACGCCCGGGAAAAGTGCATAGCTCTTGGAAGAGGTCCAGGTTTCCGGAATCGCCAGATTGTTGCCGATGTGCAGCATCGCAATCGTGACGATGAAGGCCAGATAGAACCAGTTGGCGACATAGATATGCGGTTCGCGCCGGCGCGCCAGCGTGCCCATGAAGACCAGCAGATAGGTCACCCAGACGATGGTCAGCCAGATGTCGGCATACCATTCGGGCTCGGCATATTCCTTCGACTGGGTGACGCCCATCAGGTAGCCGGTCGCGGCGACCACGATGAAAAGCTGATAGCCCCAGAAGACGAACCAGGGGGCGATGTCGCCGGCGAGGCGGGCGCGGCTGGTGCGCTGAACGACATAGAACGAGGTGGCGATCAGGGCGTTGCCGCCGAAGGCAAAGATCACCGCCGATGTGTGAACCGGGCGCAAACGGCCGAAATTGATGAAGGAGGTATCGAAATTGATGGCCGGGAAGGCCAGCTGGAAGGCGATGACGACGCCGACCAGAAAGCCCGCGATACCCCAGAAAAGCGTGGCAATGACGCCTGCCTTGACCACCGCGTCATTGTATTCGACGCTTTCCACCGCGGCCGGGCCGCGCTCCATGGCATTGAAATGGCGTTGCCCGATGGCCAGCGCGCCGGCCGCGAAGGCCAGGGTAAACAGCCAGGCATGAGCGGCCATCGGCGCATCCTGCGCCTTGGCCGCAATCACGATGAATAGAAGTGCCCCCGCAATCAGCGATGCGACGACGGCCCAAGATGCCGTCGTCATCGTGCCGGGAATACGATGTCCCGGTGCCCCTGTAGCCGCCATGTCGATGCCCTCGCTCGTTGCCTCCAGTCCGGCCCGCGCCCGGCGAAAGGCGCGCGTCCGACTCGAAAACCTTATCATTACTGTGGAAATTTATCGAATGCGCGTTGGCGCCGCTGCATCATCGTGTCGCATCGCCATATCCGCCTGGGCGGGGATGCCGCCTGCCTGATAAGGGGCCGCCCGCTGGCGCGAGGAAGGGTTGTTAACCATGCCTGTGTAAAACCGGCATGGCGGACGTGTTGGCCGGACATGGTGTCGTGTCTCGCATGCCGGAAAACATGCATTGTTGCAGCATTCGTTGCGAGTTGCGGTGTTGTGCAACGCATATTTTATGACTGTGCCAATCTCGACCGCCGTGATAGATAGTGCGGCCTGTGCGCCCGGCGTTTCGGCGACGCCGGAAGCAGTGGAGGGCCATCTGGCCGATTGCCGCAGGTCCGGCGCGTGATCGTTGCGATCGAGATGCAGGTCCGAACAGAGCCCACCGCCAAGACCCCAAAAGGGCGCGGTCGTCAAAAAGAACAGCGGGAAATTCCGCGACATTCTGAGCACTCCGATGCAGTCTCCGCAAAAAGACTGCACGTCCCAAAGGGGAGGTTATTTTGCATCGTTTAGAAAATCTCGTATTCGGCTTGCGGGCGCCGATACTCGTCATCCTTTTCTTCTTCACCCTGGTGATGGGGTTCTTCGCGGTTCAGCTGAAGATGGACGCCGGCTTCACCAAGATGTTGCCGATCGGCCATTCCTACATCGAGACCTTCTTCGAATATTCGGAAAGTTTCGGCGGCGGCAACCGCGTTCTGGTGGTGCTGGAGAACAAGGAAGGCGACATTTTCGAGCGCGACTTCCTCTACACGCTCAACAATGCGACGCAGGACCTTTTCTACATTCCGGGCGTGGCGCGTCACACGGTGACATCGCTCTGGACGCCGAACACCCGTTTCATTGCCGTCACCGAAGAAGGCCTCGAGGCCGGCGACGTGATCCCGGCCGATTTTGCGGGCAGCGATGAAGACATCAACACGGTGATGCAGAACACGTTGCGCGCCGAGCTTGTCGGCCGTCTCGTTTCGACCGACTTCAAGGCGGCGATGATCCGCGCCGAGTTGCAGGACTTCAATCCGGAAACGCGCGAACGCCTCAACTATTTCGACGTGGCGCGCAAGCTCGAGACCGATCTCCGCGAAAAATATGTTTCCGACACGGTCGATGTGAAGATCGTCGGCTTCGCCAAGCTGACCGGCGATATCGCCGACGGCGCCGGTTCGGTCGTCCGCTTCTTCACGGTCGCTTTCGTGCTGACCTGTTTCATGATGTGGCTCTATTGCCGCTCATGGATCCTGACCATGGTCACGGTCGGTGCTTCGCTCTGTTCGCTGGTCTGGCAGTTCGGCCTGCTGCATATCCTGGGCTTCGGCCTCGACCCGCTGGGCGTGCTGGTACCGTTCCTCGTCTTTGCCATCGGCGTCAGTCACGGTGTGCAGCAGATCAACATGGTCGGCGCCGAAATGGCCGCCGGTCTCGACAAGATGAAGGCGGCGCGCGCGACCTTCACCTTCCTCTTCCGTCCGGGCGTCGTCGCCCTCCTGACCACGCTGGCCGGTTTCGCCACGCTCTACATCATTCCGATCGGCATGATCCAGGAGCTGGCGATCACTGCCTCGATCGGCCTCGGGTTCAAGATCATCTCGAACCTCATCATGCTGCCGCTGCTGGTTTCCTATGTGGCGCCGCCGGAAGAGGAATACGGTGCCAAGGTGCGCCGTGCGATGGAGACGCGCGCCAAGCTCTGGCCCACGGTTTCGAAGCTTGCCAAGCCGGCGGTCGCGTTCCCCTTCGTTGCGTTGTGCTTCGTCATTGCCATGGCGGCCCTCTACGGCGCGCGCGACAAGCAGATCGGCGACGTGCATGCAGGCGCCGGCGAGCTGTGGCCGGATTCGCGTTACAATCAGGACAGCCGTTACATCGCCGATGCCTTCAATCTCGGCCTCAACGTGCTGACCGTCATCGTCGAATCCGACAGCGTTGTCTGCATCGACTACGAGAAGATGCGCCATCTCGAGCGCTTCAGCTGGCACATGCGCAATGTCGACGGTGTGCAGTCGGTGATCAGTCTTCCGATCCTCGCCCGCGCGATCAACAGCATGTGGCAGGAAGGCAATCCGAAATGGCGCAATCTGCCGCGCAATTCGGCGGCACTGGCCCAGGCCACGTCGAGTATCTCCAGCGCGTCGGGCATCGTGAACACCGACTGCTCGACGGCAGCGGTCGCGATCTTCGTTGCCGACACCAAGGCCGGCACGGTCAAGCATGTGGTCAACGAGCTTGAAGCCTGGATGAAGGCGCCGGCGAACCAGTATGAGGGTCTCAATCTGCGCATCGGCACCGGTAACGTGCCGATCGTGGCCGCGACCAACGAGATCGTGCACAAGTCCGAGCTGCCGATGCTGCTCTATGTGTATGCGGTCGTGATGACGCTGGTGATCATCACCTACCGGGAATGGCGCGGCGCGCTTTGCTGCGTGTTGCCGCTCATTCTCGCCACGCTGATCGGCGACTGGTTCCTGACGGCCTTCGGTATCGGCCTCAAGATCTCGACGCTGCCGGTGCTCGCCATCGCGGTCGGTATCGGCGTCGACTACGGCATCTACGAGTACAACCGCATGCAGCGCTACATGCGCATGGGCAAGACGCCCCATGAGGCCTATCTGCAGGCGCTCTACGATGTCGGTTCGGCAACGATGTTCACGGGCTTCACGCTGGCGATCGGCGTGTCGACCTGGGCCTTCTCGGCCCTGAAGTTCCAGGCCGATATGGGTCTGCTGCTGACCTTCATGTTCATCGTCAACATGCTGGGTGCGGTGACCCTGCTGCCGGCTCTGGTCGCGGTCTTCGAATATATCTGGCCGCTGAAGCGCAAGCCGCTTTCCGAGGAGGAGGCGCGGGCCGTCATGCGCGGCCACTGAGCCTCGTTTCTCACGAACGCCGAAAGGGCGGCCCTCTCCGGAGGTGCCGCCCTTTCTTTTTGGCTGAGTTCTGCCTGTTTTTCGATAAGTTGACTATTTAGTCATTTTATGACTAAATAGTCATGTCGAGATCGGGAGGCAGTTTTGACCAGCAGGACGGCAACGAACAAGTCGGAAGAGGCGGGCTCGCGCCGGCGGGCGCAGATGCGCCAGATTCTGGTCGAAGCGGCCATGCAGCTTTTCGCCCGCCAGGGCGTCGACGCCACCACCATCGACGAGATCGTGGTGCTGGCCGGCGTTGCCAAGGGCACCTTTTACAACTACTTCACCGACCGGACCGAGATCGCGCGTGCGGTGGCGGCAGCCATTCGCCATGAGTTCAATGCCGCCGTCGCCGAGCTCAATGAAGGCATCGACGACCCGGCCATCCGCGTGTCGCGCGGCGTGCGGCTGTTCATGGCGCTGGTGGCGCGCGATCCCGTCAAGGCCTCGATGCTGGCGCGCATCTATGACAGCGGCGCCGCGGTCGATGCGCAAGGCAACGAACATCTGCTCGGGGACATTCGCGACGGCGTGGCCAAAGGCCGGTTTGTCATTCCGGGCGAGGCTGCTGCCGTCCATCTCGTTGTCGGGCTCGGCACCGTCTCGATGCGCCACCTGCTCGATCAGGGCGCCGGGCCCGAAATTCTCCGGGGCGAGGGCTATGCGCGCGACATCGCGACCGTGCTGCTGCGCGGGCTCGGCGTGGCCGAGGCCCGGATCGCCGGCATTCTTGCCCATCCCTTCGATGTCTCAAACATATCCGTCTTCAGATAAGGAACGCCGCATGATCAAGGTCACCGACATTGCCTATGTGCGCTTCCGGGCGCCGGATCTCGATGCGATGGAGACATTCCTGCTCGAGTTCGGTCTGGTGCGCGCCGAGCGCCGCGCGACCGCGCTCTATATGCGTGGCACCGACCCGCTGCCCTTCGGGCATGTCACGGAGCCCGGCGAACCGGGCTTTGCCGGCCTCGGCTTCTATGCCGAAAGCCTCGCCGATCTCGAATCTCTCGCGGCCGCATACGGTCTTCCGGTCGAGGAAAGCGATGCGCCGGGCGGCGGGCGGATCGTGCGCTTCACCGATCCGAACGGCTTTCCCGTCGACATCGTCGCGGGACAGGCATTGCCCGAAGCGCTCCCCATCAAACGCCGGCTCGTTCACAATGACGGCACGGCGCAGCCCCGGCGCGGCGCGCCGCTGCGGGTCGAACCCGGTCCGTCCCAGGTCAAGCGTCTCGGCCATTGCGTCATCAATGTGAAGGACTTCCGCGAAACCGAAGCCTGGTACAAGGAGCGCTTCGGCCTCGTCACCTCCGACGAGATCGAGATCGCGCCCGGGGCGCCCATCGGCGCCTTTCTGCGCTGCGACCGGGGGGCTGCCCATGTCGATCATCACACGCTCTTTCCCGTCGGCACTGGCACGCCCGGCTTCAATCATGCCGCTTTCGAGGTCGCCGGTTTCGACGATCTGATGGCGGGGCGCGAGGTGCTTGCGGCGGCCGGCCGCCGGCATGAATGGGGCGTCGGCCGGCACATTCTCGGCAGCCAGATCTTCGACTACTGGCGCGACCCCTGGGGCCACACCGTCGAACACTGGACCGATGGCGATCTCTTCAATGACGAGACGCCGCCCAATGTCGTCGGCATCGATCAACTGATGGGCAACCAGTGGGGCCCTCCCGCTCCGCCGACCCTGGGCTCGTGAGCAAAATTCAGAAAGGAAACGGACCATGAAGCTTGCAACCTTCACGGCAGGCAACTCGACGCGCATCGGCGTCGTCCGCGACGATGGCATTGTCGATCTCGCGGCGGCGGCGCCCGAGCTGCCGCGCGAGATGGTGGCGCTGATCTCGAGCGAGGCGGCGATGGCAAGGGCACGCGCGGCGGCCGAGAAGGCCGAGGCCCTGCCGCTGTCGCGCGTCACGCTCGAAGCGCCGGTGCCGCATCCCGGCAAGGTACTGGCGATCGGCCTCAACTATCGCGACCATGTCGAGGAATCCGGCCAGCCGATGCCCGAACACCAGGTCTGGTTCAACAAGCAGCACAACTGCATCACCGGCCCCCATGCCGATGTGGCGCTGCCTGTTGTCTCGGCCTTTCTCGATTACGAGGCCGAGATGTGCTTCGTCATCGGCAAGCGCTGCAAGCATGTGCCGGCGGATCGCGCGCATGAGGTGATTGCCGGCTATTTCGTCGGCAATGATGTCAGCGTGCGCGACTGGCAGTTGCGGACCAATACCTGGCAGATCGGCAAGTCGTTCGACACGCATGGCCCCATCGGCCCGTGGATCGTGACGCCCGACGAGGTCGGCGACCCGCATGCGCTCGACATCAAGTGCTGGGTCAACGGGGAGCTGCGGCAGAACTCCAACACGAAGCATCTGATCTTCAACTGCTTCGAGCAGGTCGCGCATCTGACCCAGGCCTTCACGCTCGATCCGGGTGACGTGATCTTCACCGGCACGTCCTCGGGCGTCGGCGGGGCGTTGAAGCCGCCGCAATTCCTCAAGGAAGGCGATGTCGTCCGCGTCGAGGTCGAGAAGCTCGGCCATATCGAGAACCGCGTCGTGCCGGAAATCGCCGATACGATCATCGAGACGGTCTAGAGGACGGGAGCATGCGCGAACAAACGGACATCCTGATCGTCGGGCTGGGCCCTGTGGGGGCGGCACTTGCCGTCTATCTCGGCCGCATGGGCGTTCCGGCCATTGCGATCGAGCGCGACGGCGAGGTCTATCCGCTGCCGCGCGCGGCGCATCTCGATCACGAGACGATGCGGCTGCTGCATCTGGCCGGCGGGGCGGAAGCCGTCGCGCAGGCCAGCCAGCCGCTCTCGGCCTATGAGTTCCGCAATGCGGACGGTGCGCTCCTGATGGGATTCAAGCCGACCGGCGATCTCGCGCCGACCGGCTGGCCCTGGTCCTCGATGTTCCACCAGCCGACGCTCGAACATGCGCTGCGGGCCCGTCTCGCGGAGATGTCCACGGTCTCGATGCGCCTTTGTCACGCGCTCAAGAGCTATGAGACGGCGAATGACGGCATCGTCGCCGGGATCGAAAGCGCCGCCGGCACCTACGAAGTCGCCGCGCGCTTCATGATCGGTTGCGACGGCGGCAACAGCGCCGTGCGCCGCCGGGCCGGCATCGAACTCGACGACATGGGTTTCGACGAGCCCTGGCTGGTCATCGATACGGTATTGAGGAACGGCGTGACGCGTCTTTCGACCGTCGGGCTTCAGCATTGCGATCCGGCGCGCCCGGTCACC
This sequence comes from uncultured Parvibaculum sp., assembly GCF_963975745.1. Classification (NCBI taxonomy): domain Bacteria; kingdom Pseudomonadati; phylum Pseudomonadota; class Alphaproteobacteria; order Hyphomicrobiales; family Parvibaculaceae; genus Parvibaculum; species uncultured Parvibaculum sp. The sequence goes on from NZ_CAXBIB010000003.1 coordinate 32,856, forward strand.
TCGATGCCGATGGCGCCCGGCCGTCACCGCTTCGAGATCATGCTGCTGCCCGGCGAAAGGCCCGAAGATGTCGTCTCGGACGAGGCGATCGCCGCGATGATCGCGCCCTATGCCGATGCCGCCGCGCTCGACGTCGAACGCCGCGCCGTCTACCGCTTTCATGCGCTGATTGCCAAGAAATGGCGCGCGGGGCCGGTCATCCTGGCCGGCGATGCCGCGCATCAGATGCCGCCCTTTCTCGGGCAGGGCCTCTGCTCGGGCACGCGCGATGCGGCCAATCTCGCCTGGAAGCTCGAAGCGGTGCTGCGCGGGCGCGCTGGCGAGGCGCTTCTCGACAGCTATCAGACCGAGCGCGAGCCGCATGTGCGCATGATCACCGAGATGGCCGTGGCGATGGGCCGGATCGTCTGCACGCAGGATGCCGAGGCCGCGCGCCAGCGCGACGCGCAGATGCTGTCGCAGCCCGAGGCGGCGCGCATGAGCCCCCCGCTCGCGCTCGAGGGTATCAGGACCGGCATTCTCGAAAGCGGCGGTGGCATCGCGCCCGAACCCTGGCTGGCCGGCGGCGCGCGGCTCGACGACGCGGCCGGCTATGCGGCGCTGCTGATCGTCGGGGCCGAATGCGAGGCCTCGGCTGCGTTCGCTGGCATGGGCGGTTTCGTCACGCGTGCCGATGCGCTGGCCGACCGCGCCGGCGATCTCGCCCGCCTGATGGGCGACGCCCCGGCCGTGCTGGTGCGGCCCGACCGCCATGTCTTCGGCATCGGCGAAACCGCGGCGCTGGTCGAGGCCTGGCGCCGCTATCTCGCCACCGGCCGGGCCGCGGCCTGAGCTCAGGCCGCCTTGCGCTTCATCGCATAGCGCACGGGAAGGCGCTTCAGGCCGCTGACGAAGCTCGCCTCCACGAAGGCCGGATCGCCGGCCAGTTCGATATGCTCGAGGCGGGCCAGCAGTTCCCTGTAGAGGGCGCGGATTTCCATCTTGGCCAGATGCTGGCCGAGGCAGAGATGGGCGCCATAGCCGAAGGCGAGATGCTTGTTGGGCGAGCGCTCGATGCGGAAGGCGAAGGGATCGTCGAAGGCCTCCTCGTCGCGATTGGCCGACCAGTAGCACATCAGCAGATTGTCGCCGGCCTTGATCTTCTGCCCGCGCAATTCGTAGTCGACGGCGGCGGTGCGGAAGAAATGCTTCACCGGCGTCGTCCAGCGGATCATCTCGTCGATGGCGCCGTTCAGATATTTGTCCGGATCGGATCTCAGCTTCGCGAACTCGTCCGGATTCTGCATCAGCGCCAGAAGCCCGCCCGCCGCCGTCGAACTGGTCGTGTCGTGGCCCGCCGTGGCGACGATGATGTAGTAGCCCATCGCCTCGAAATGCCCGATCGGCTGACCGTCGATCGTCGCATTGGCAATGATGCTGGCCACATCGTCCTTCGGGTTCTTGCGGCGGTCCTCGGTCATGGCCGTGAAATAGTTGAAGAAGTCGGTCACCGTGTTGACGGTCTCGTTGGCGTCCGGGCGCTTCATGTCGGGGTCGGTGGCGCCGAACAGTTCCTGCGTCAGCTTCAGCATGATCGGCTCGTCTTCCTCCGGCACGCCCAGCACCGTCATGATGACGCGCAGCGGATACCAGACCGCGACATCGGCCACGAAATCGCATTCGCCGCCCCGGGCTTCCAGCCGGTCGATATATTTCTCGGCCAGCGCGTCGACGCGGGCCGAAATCGCCTTGAGGTTGGGCGGCATGAACCAGGCCTGCGTCAAGCCGCGATAGTTGCGGTGGTCGGGATTGTCCATGTCGACCAGCGAACGGATCAGCTTGGAATTGCCGCCGGTGAACTTCTTGATCTCTTCCTCGGTCTGGATCGTCTGCAGCGTCAGGCGCGGATCGTTGAGGAACTTGTCGTTCTGGCGTTCGACTTCCATGATGTCGGCATGTTTCGACACGGTCCAGAAGGGGCGGTAGCCCTCGGGCTCGGTCCAGCGCACCGGCTCTTCCTTGCGCAGCCGGCTGAACAGCGCATGGAATTCCTCCGGACGGGCATAGACTTTCGGGTCGGCTATCGCGTTGTCGATCGATTTGTCGGTCATCGGCTTCCCTCCGCCGCCCTGGCGGCCTGTTCTTTTCACGCGTCCCCCGGTCCGATGCCGGTCGGACCCGCCGTGACGTTGCGTAAACCGCTAAATAGTTGCGGCACAAGGCTTTCTCGTCACTCTGCGGGCAGTTTCGGGCGCTGGCAAGAGGCTCATTCCGGCTGGACAAGCGCCTTCGGGTGTACAAGATGGCGGCCAGAACACCGGACCCGAAGCCCGGACGCCGCGGCGTTCCGGCCCAACCTCAAGGAGATACCGACATGGCGGAAGCCTATATCGTCGCCGCCGCCCGCACGGCCGGCGGCCGCAAGGGCGGCAGACTGAAGGACTGGCACCCGGCCGATCTCGGCGGCAAGGTCATCGACGAGCTGGTCGCGCGCACCGGCGCCGATCCGGAACTGATCGAGGACGTCATCGTCGGTTGCGTCGACCAGGCCGGCGAGCAGGGCATGAACATCGCGCGCAATGCGGTGCTGGCCTCGAGCCTGCCTGAAAGCGTGCCGGCGACCTCGGTCGACCGTCAGTGCGGTTCCTCGCAGCAGGCGCTGCATTTCGGCGCCCAGGCCGTGATGTCGGGCGCGATGGATGTGGTCATCGCGGCGGGCATCGAAAGCATGACCCGCGTGCCGATGGGCATGCCGATCTCGCTGCCCTTCAAGAACGGTTTCGGCATCTACAAGAGCCCCAACATCGAAGAGCGCTACCCGAACATCCAGTTCAGCCAGTTCGCCGGCGCCGAGATGATGGCGAAGAAATACGGCCTGACCAAGGAGCAGCTCGACACGTTCGGCTATGAGAGCCACCGCAAGGCGATCGCGGCGACGCAGGGCGGTCTCTTCGATGCCGAGATCGTGCCGCTCGAGATCACGCTGGAAGACGGCACGAAGGAGATCCACAAGGTCGACGAGGGCATCCGCTTCGATGCCAATCTCGATGCGATCAAGAGCGTCAAGCTGCTGGTCGAGGGCGGCGCCATCACGGCCGCGACCTCCTCGCAGATCTGCGACGGCGCCTCCGGCGTCATGATCGTCAACGAGAAGGGCCTCAAGGCACTCGGCGTCGAGCCGCTGGCCCGCATCCACCACATGACGGTGGTCGGCGGCGATCCGGTGATCATGCTGGAGGCCCCGATCCCCGGCACCCAGAAGGCGCTGAAGAAGGCCGGCATGAAGATCGACGAGATCGATCTCTATGAAGTCAACGAGGCCTTCGCCTCGGTGCCGGTCGCCTGGGCGCAGGTGCTGGGCGCCGATCCGGCGCGCCTCAACGTGCATGGCGGTGCGATCTCGCTCGGCCATCCGCTCGGCGCCTCGGGCACCAAGCTGATGACGACGCTGGTGCATGCGCTGAAGGCCAAGGGCAAGCGCTACGGCCTGCAAACCATGTGCGAAGGCGGCGGTCTGGCGAATGTGACGATTGTCGAACGTCTCTGACGCAGCGGCGAAAATCGGCGGAAAACGGGGCGGGGCCGCAAGGTCCCGCCCTTTTTGCCGCGAATCTCCGTTTCATCTGCTAGAGTTGCGGATACGCGCTACGCATTGGCGATCCGCTGCGGCCATGCGCCGATCGATACCGAGGCCCGTTTGATGAAGATGTCCGCCCCATGAAGATGAAGGAACTTGAGGCCGAAACCGGAATCGGCCGCGAAACCATCCGCTATTACATCCGCGAGGGCTTGCTGCCCGAGCCGGAGCGGCCGAAGCGCAATGTCGCCTCCTACGGGCCCGAGCATGTGGCGCGGCTCAAGCTGATCCGCCGGCTGCAGCAGGAACGGCATCTGCCGCTCTCGATCATCAAGTCGATCGTGATGTCCGAGACGGCGGCGCCGGCGCGCGGCTTCGAGGCGCTGATCGGGCTCGAAGTGGCGATGGGCCCGCTGCTCAATGACGGGCGCAACCTGGCGCCGAAGATGCTTGCCGACGTGGCGCGCGACACCGGCCTCACATCCGACGAGATCCGGCAATTCGCGGCGATCGGGATGATCAATATCGACCGGCGCGACGGGGCCGAGTGGCTCAACCAGCGCAATGTCCGGCTGATGGAGATCATCGCGCAGACGCGTGTCGACGGCTACACGCCCGAAATCGGCTACACGGTCGACAGCTACGGCATCTATCCGCAGATGATCGAACTGCTGGCGCGGCGCGCCGTTGTCGGCTTCTACGGCCGGCTCGGCGACAAGCTCGACCAGCCGGCGGCGGCGAAGCTCGCCGTCAACGGCATCCGTACGTTAAGCGAAATGGTGCCGCTGATGCTGATCGAGAAGATCGTGCGCGAGGTCGAGAAGATCAGCGCCAGCGGCGTCCTGCCGACGGCCGAAGACGACGTGTGAGATTTTTCCGCCCTCCCCAAGGGGAGGGTGGGAAGGCCCTCAATCCCCCAGCACCAGCGTGTCGCCCTTGCGCCAGTAGACCCAGTATTCCTCGCCGGGCTTGAAGGTGAACTCCTCGACGTCGCGCGAGACATTGGAAATGTCGGCCTGCAGCGGATGCTCGAGGCCGATATCGAAAAAGACGTTCGAGTAGCTGCCGAAATAGGCGAATTCGCCGACCTTGCCCCTGACCGCGATCACGTTCGGGTCGCTCGGCTTGTGATCGTCGACGAAGATCTTCTCGGGGCGCACGGCCAGCGCCACCTTGCCCGTCGCCGTGCCCTTCAGCGTCACCTCGCCGATCTTCGGCGCGCTCACCTTGACCTCGCCCGGTCCGGCCGCCACCGCGGTCGCGTCGATCAGATTGATTTTCCCGATGAAGTCGGCGACGAAGCGGCTGGCCGGCGTTTCGTAGAGCCCGGTCGGCGGCGCCACCTGCTGCACCTTGCCCTGGCTCATCACCGCGATGCGGTTGGCCATCGACAAGGCTTCCGACTGGTCATGCGTGACGATCACGAAGGTGATGCCGACGGTCTTCTGCAGCCTGACCAGTTCGAGCTGCATCGCCTCGCGCAGCTTGGCATCGAGCGCCGACAAGGGCTCGTCGAGCAGCAGCACCGAGGGACGCTTGACGAGGGCCCGGGCCAATGCGACGCGCTGGCGCTGACCGCCCGACATTTCGTCGGGCATGCGCTTGCCCAGCCCGCCCAGCTTGACGAGCTCGAGCGCCTCGGCGACGCGCTTCTTTATTTCGCCGGACGGCCGCCGGTCCATCTTCAGTCCATAGGCGACATTCTGTTCGACCGACATATGCGGAAACACCGCATAGGACTGGAACACCATGTTGACCGGGCGCTTGTTGGGCTGGACCTTGGCCATGTCGTGGCCGTCGATGATCACCTGGCCGGCGGTCGGTATCTCGAAACCGGCCAGCATGCGCAGCAGCGTGGTCTTGCCGCAGCCCGACGGGCCCAGCAGCGCGAAGAACTCGCCGCGGTGAACGTCGAGGCTGACCTCGTCGACCGCCTTGACGCTGCCGCCATAGACTTTCGTGACGTTCTGGATCTGGATGATGGGCGTTTCGGACATGTGCTCTTCCGGTTTCGGGGATGCGGCGCTAATGGGCGGACTTGCCGATCATGTTGTTGCGGTTCTGCAGCCACAGCGCGATCGCGGTCACGACAAGCGTCAGCAGGATCAGGATGGTCGAGGCCGCGTTGACTTCGGGCGTCACCGAGAAGCGCACCATCGAATAGATCTTGACCGGGAAGGTCACGGTCTCGGGCCCGGCGGTGAAGAAGGTGATGACGAAATCGTCGAGCGACAGCGTGAAGGCCAGCAGCGCGCCGGCGACGAGGCCCGGCTTCATGTGCGGCACCACCACGTCGCGGAAGACCTGGTACTCGTTGGCGCCGAGATCGCGCGCGCATTCGGCCAGTTCCCGGTTGAAGCTTTCGAGCCGGGCCCGGATCACGATGGCGGCGAAGGGAAAGGCGAAGGCGATATGGGCGATGGTGATGGCGCCGAGATTGATCGGCCAGGGCAGGCCGGACGGCCAGCCGATGCGGGCGAAGAACACCATCATGGCGACGCCCATGCAGATTTCGGGAATGACGATCGGCAGCGCCATGCCGCCTTCGTAGACCGCCTTGCCCGGAAAGCGGTAGCGCCACAGCACATAGGCCGTCAGCGCGCCGAGGATGGTGCTGACGATCGTCGTCATCACCGCGATGGTCAGCGAATTGCCGAAGGCGATCATCAGCCCTTCATTGTTGAAGAACTTGACATAGTAGTCGGTCGTGAAGCCGCGCCAGACCACGTTGCGGCGGCTGTCGTTGAAGCTGAAGGCCATCAGCCCGATGATCGGCGCATAGAGAAAGAGCAGCGTCACCGTCACCACCGCGCGCAGCCAGAAGCGCCTGGCATAGTCGAGCGGGCCGATCGGATCGGGATTGCGGCGGAAGAGGCTCATCGCTTGTCTCCCCTGCCTTCCTTGCGCATCAGGATGGCTCTCAGCGCCAGCGCGAAGAAGGTCGCATACATCAAGAGGAAGCTCAGCGCTGCGCCGAAGGGCCAGTTGTTCGACTGCTTGAACTGGCCGGCGATCACATTGGCGATCATGTAGCTGTCGGTGCCGCCCAGCAGGTCGGGCGTCAGATACGAGCCCATGGCCGGAATGAAGGTGATGACGACGCCCGACGCGATGCCCGGCAGCGCCAGCGGCACGACGATCGACAGGAAGGTGCGGGTATGGCCGGCGCCGAGATCGAGGCTCGCCTCCAGATAGGAGCGGTCGAGCCGGTCGAGCGCGGCATAGAGCGGCAGCACCATGAAGGGCAGGTGCACATAAACGAGGCCGAAGATCACCGCCGTGTTGTTGTAGAGCAGCGCCAGCGGCGTGAAGGGGCCGATCAGCGTGTTGTCGCCCAGCCCGATGAAGGAGAGCGCCCAGTCGGCATGGGTGACGATCCAGTCGAGCCCCGTATTGATGAAACCGTTGGTCCTGAGTACCGCGATCAGCGCATAGGTGCGGATAAGCAAGTTGGTCCAGAAGGGCAGGATCACCAGCAGCAGCAGCCACATCCGCATCGTCGGCTTCGAGAAGACGATGGCGATGGCGACCGGGAAGGCGACCACGACGCAGATCGCGGTGGTCGCCGCCGCCATCCAGATCGATTTCCAGAAGATCCCGAGATAGAGCGGCTCCAGTGCCCGCATGTACTGGTTGAGATTCCAGTCCAGCGTGATGTCGATGACGCCGGTCTTGGAGCTGAAGCTGTAGAGCCAGATCAGCGACAGCGGAATGATGAAGAAGGCGACCAGCCAGAAGGTCGGCGGCACGATGACGGTCCAGAAGGTGCGGACCGAATTCTTCCAGTTTTCCATATGGCCAGCCCCCCGACGGGCAAACGAATACCGAAACTCAATGGCGGCGCAGGTTTCGCCGCCGTCCCGCCAAAAATATCATGCTCTGCGATCAGCCAAAAATACAGGTGTCATCCCGGGATTTATTCCCGGGACCCAATCCACGCCCCCACACGTCGGGCGGCCAATCGGTCCCGGCAACAAGTGCCGGGATGACACTTCTATATTCGGTTGCTCGCGGCGCATATCTCCTGCTCTCCGAACATTCTTCATCGTCTGCCGCACCTGCCGCGCAAACAAAAAAAGGGCGGGCAATTTCTTGCCCGCCCGGTGCCGCCGTCAGGCGGCGTTGATCTTGGTGCAGAGGTCTTCGCGCATCTGCGTGGCTTCCTCGCCCAGATATTCGGCGAATTCCGAAACCTCGACCACATCGTCCGGCGGGAAGATGTCCGGATTGTTCTTGTAGCCGTCGTCCATCAGGTCGTAGCCGGCCTTGTTGGGCGTCGCATACTGGATGTAGTCGGTGATCAACTGGTTGGCTTCGCCGTCATGGATGTAGTTGATCAGCGCATGGGCATTGTCGGGGTTCGGCGCATTGGCGGGAATCGCCAGCACGTCTTCCCACAGGATGCCGCCTTCCTTCGGAATCAGGTAGTCGACATCGTCGTCTTCGGTCATCAGCTGCACGATGTCGCCATTGTATTCCATCGTCAGGTCGACTTCGCCGGCCGCCAGCAGGTCCTGGCCGTTGTCTTCGGCAAAGGCCTTGATGTGCTTCTTCTGCTTGATGATCAGATCGGCGGCCGCCTCGTTCTCGGCCTTGTCGGTCGAGTTCAGCGAATGGCCGAGATATTTCAGCGCGCAGCCCAGCATCGTGCCGCAATCGGAAAGCAGCGCGATCTTGTTGGAATACTGGTCGCTGTCGAAGAGGTACTTCCAGCTGTCCGGATCGCCGCTGACCGCCGACTTGCGGTAGCCGATGCCGACCGTGCCCCACATATAGGGCAGCGAATATTCGCGACCCGGATCGAAAGGCGCGTCCATGAAGCGCGGGAAGATATTCGCCATGTTCGGGATCTTCGAATGGTCGAGCTTCTGCAGCATGCCGGCCGCGTTCATGCGGGGCAGCCAGTCGTTCGACGGCACGATGACGTCATAGGCGACATTGCCGCCGCGCATCTTGGCGAAGAGTTCCGAAACATCGGCAAAGGTGTCGACCGTCACGTTGATGCCGGTTTCGGCCGTGAAGTCGGCCAGTGTCGTCTCGCCGATATAGGTGTCCCAGTTGGCGAACACCACGCTGCCCGCGCCCTGCGCGGACGCGAATTTCGGCATCGCGGTCAGGCTGATGCCGACCGCGGCCGTTCCCGTCATGAACTGCCGGCGCGACAGCGCTTGGATCAGTCCGGCCATGCCTTTTCTGCGATTCATCGAATTCATCCTCCGGTTTCGTGTCTGGGCCCCCTCCCGCCGGTCGCGCGAGGCGGCCCGGGGGTTAATCAGTCTTCAACGGTTTTGGCGCAAGCGCAAGCAAAGCCGGCATTTTCGGCGCTGCAACGTGCCGCGCTGTCGAGAATCCTAAACAGTGCAGCATGGCCGGATTGCGGCGGCCGGCGATCCTGCAAGATGAACATTCGGTCATGTTGCGCGCCCGCCCCTTGTGCCGGCGCTGCCGGGTTCCAAGATAGGGGCAGGCCACAAAATGGCAGGTCGCGTGCCGCATCCGGCGCCGGCCGGTCGCCGGTGACGCGCATTCAGGAAAGGCAGGACCGCCATGATCGACCTCTACACCGCCTCGACGCCCAATGGCTGGAAAGCCTCCGTCACGCTCGAGGAACTCGGACTCCCTTACAATGTCCATGCCATCGAGCTGCAGAAGAACCAGCAGAAGGAGCCTGCGTTCCTGAAGATCAATCCCAACGGGCGCATTCCGGCGATCGTCGACCGCGAGGCCGGCGATTTCGCGGTCTTCGAGTCGGGCGCGATCATGCTCTATCTTGCCGAGAAAACAGGCAGGCTGATGCCCGTGGATGCAAAGGGCAAGTCCATGGTCACGCAATGGCTGATGTTCCAGATGGGCGGCGTCGGCCCGATGATGGGCCAGGCGAACGTCTTCTTCCGCTACTTTCCGGAAAAGATCCAGCCCGCCATCGACCGCTACCAGAACGAATCGAAGCGCCTCTTCACCGTTCTCGACGGGCACTTGAAGGAGAACGAATATCTGGCCGGCGACTATTCCATCGCCGACATCGCCAACTGGTGCTGGGTGCGCACGCATAAATGGTCGGGCGTCGAGATCGACGATCTGCCGCATCTCCAGCGCTGGCTCGACGCCATCGCCCAACGCCCCGCCGCGCAGAAAGGCATCACGGTCCCCGTCGACCTCGCGGCCTTGCAGAAGGGCGATGGCGCGGAAGCGAAGAAGTTCGCCGAAGAAGCGCAGAAGATGGTGCAAAGGTAGAAAGACCCCTCACCCTTCCGCGGGCTGGCGCCCGCTCCCTCCCTCTCCCCGGAGGGGAGAGGGAATTGAAGTGGCAGAGAAATGTGATTTGATGAAGCGTATTGTTCTTTTCCCTCTCCCCAGCGGGGAGAGGGGTGAGAGGACACAGGAAAAGGTCCGGTGGACCTTTTCGTCCTCGAACGCCCGCCTCGGCGGCGAAGCCGCTGAGGTGGGAAGGGTGAGGGGGCCGTCCGGGTGATGCATCGACCGAAGGGCTGAGGGGGAGCCACGTATGAAGCGCCAGAATGTTTCCCGCGCACGGTATCTCCGTATCAACCGAACCGATGCCGAAGCGCGGCTCTGGTCGCAGCTGCGCAACCGTATGCTCGGTGGCGCCAAGTTCCGCCGTCAGGTTCCCGTTGGTCCTTACATCGCGGATTTTCTCTGTGCCGAGCATATGCTGATTGTCGAGGTCGATGGTGGTCAGCATGCGGACAATCCCGCCGATCTGCGCCGCACCCGCTTCCTGGAATCGAAAGGCTACCGCGTCATCCGCTTCTGGAACCCCGATGTGCTGACGAATACGGAGGGTGTTCTGGAGATGATTCTTCTGGAACTGGACAAGATCCCTCACCCGGACGGCCCCCTCACCCTTCCGCGGGCTCGCGCCCGCTCCCTCCCTCTCCCCGATGGGGAGAGGGACTGAGGAGGCGCATCCCTATTTCCCTCTCCCCATCGGGGAGAGGGAAGGGGCCCAACACAGCAACGCTGTGTTGGGAAGGGTGAGGGGCTGTCCGGGCTGTGCGCAGACTATTTACTCAGTCTACGAATTAATCTCCGTCCGGACTCCTCACAGGCCGTCCCGCGCCCCCCCCCAGCGCCTCCAGCCGGTCGAGCAGCGCCTCGAAGCGCGCCGGCGGCACGGCGTAGAACGCGACCTTGTTGCGCGACAGGATGGCGAGCGTATCGCCCATCGCGTCGGTCATGTGCCGGGCCGGGTTCTTGCGGAAATCGGTCACCGAAACGGTGCGCCGGGCGCGCATCGGCGAGATCGGGCGCGCGGTCGGGTCTACGTGCATGGGCGGTCTCCGTGCGGGGTTGCGGGGCAGGAGACGGCGGCGGCGCAGTTGTGCGTCTTCGTGCATGGCCGCGCATATCCGCCGACTTCTCTCCCGTCATCTTCGCCGCCTCCCGGACCCCCGGGGATAAGCCCGGAAGGGCCCCATTTTCCGCATGTGACAGTTTTATGACAGTTCCGTGACAGAGGGGGGGTCTGGCTGCCGCGCGCCTCTGTCGCATTTCGGGGTTTCGACCAGAAGACGGCTGAAATCCGCGGCTTTTTGCCGGTTTCGATCATTTGTGACAGAACGATGACAGTTCGGTGACAGCGGCAGCCGGAAAACGGCGGAAAAGCGCGACTTCTTGACTCCGCCTTTTCATTCATTTAATAAGAATAAGTCGCAATAGCGACAATGAGAAGGATGGACTCCGATGCGCGACCTCGCCAAGACCCTGAGCTACGGCACGCTCCACTTCGCGGTCGGCTTTACCGTCGTCTATGCGCTGACCGGCGAGGCGACGATCGCCGCCGGCGTGGCGCTGATCGAGCCCGCCATCAACACGGTGGTCTTCTATTTCCACGAAAAGGCGTGGGCGCGCTGGCCCGCCAAGACCTTGAAAAACATCGGCTTTCGTCTGCCGTTCCAGGCCGCTTGAGGCTCAGCGCCAGGCCCAGACCGGCTGTTCGAGATGGGCGACCCGGGTCGTCCGTCCCCGGAGCGCCACCTCGCCGAACTGGAAGAGCAGGGCCGCCGTCGGCGCATGGACATGGCTATCGCCGAGATGGAGCCGGATCACCGGCTGCGCGCTTTCGGCAATCGACAGGAATTCCGGCGAGCCCTCGCGTGTCAGCTCGGTGAGCGCGAAAGAATGGATCGAGGCGACCTCACCGGGATTGGCCTTCATCGTGCTGATGTCTTCGGCCCAGGTCACCACCGGGGTGATCAGATAGCCCGAGCGCGTCGGATAATCGTCAAGCATGCCAATGACTTCCGAGGTGCCGCGGCGCAGCGCCACCTCTTCCTCCAGTTCGCGCAGCGCGGCCTCGACCGGGGTCTCGCCGGCATCGATGCGGCCGCCGGGCAGCGCCCATTGGCCGCCATGGCTGTTGAGGCGCGGCGCGCGCTTGGTCAGCAGGAAGGCCGCCTGTGCCGCGCTTTCTCCGTGTACGGCATAAGGAACGATGGTGATGGCCACGGCCGCCCGCTTCAGACCGGGCGGGCTTTCCCGGGTCTCGCGCGGGAAGGCGGCCAGCCGTTCGGCCAGGCGGGATTTCAGGGCGTCGTCGAAGCGGTGCGTCATGGCCCGAGGCTTTTAGCACGAAGCGGGCGGCTGTTTAAAATCCGATGGCGCCGCGTCGCCGGGCGCCGATAGCGCCGCCGCCGACAAGTCGCTTTTATCAACGCCGGCAAGGGGTTGCCGGCGGGTTCGCCGGCGGGGCGCCGGATGCTCCGGTGTTTACGATCCTCGACAGAGGATGCCGATTGCGCCGCCGCCTCGTCTTGGAGTCGGCCGCTTGCAGGTCTACACTTTTTGCGTTCTCTCACCCCCTGCGAGGCTCCCATGCGCATCGGCGTTCCCAAGGAAATCAAGGTCCATGAATATCGCGTCGGCATGACGCCGCCGGCCGTGCGCGAGGCCGTGCATCACGGCCATGAAGTGCTGGTGCAGAAGGGCGCGGGCGACGGCATCGGGCTGTTCGATGCACAATACGAGGCGGCCGGGGCGAAGATCGTCGATACGGCGGCCGAAATCTTCGCCACCGCCGAGATGATCGTGAAGGTCAAGGAGCCGCAGCCGTCCGAATGGAAGATGCTGCGCGAAGGCCAGATCCTCTTCACCTATCTGCATCTGGCGCCCGATCCCGAACAGGCGCGCGGTCTTATCGAATCCGGTTGCGTCGCGATTGCCTATGAGACCGTCACCGACCGCCATGGCGGCCTGCCGCTGCTGGCGCCGATGTCGGAAGTCGCCGGCCGCATGTCGATCCAGGCCGGTGCCCATTGCCTCGAGATCGCGCAGGGCGGGCGCGGCATGCTGCTGGGCGGCGTGCCGGGCGTGCCGGCGGGCAAGGTCGTCATTCTCGGCGGCGGCGTTGCCGGCACCAATGCGGCGCGCATGGCAATGGGGCTCGAGGCGCATGTCACCGTCATCGACATCAACCTGCACCGGCTCTACGAGCTCGACATGCAGTTCGGTCCGAGCCTCAACACGATCTATTCGACCGTCGATGCGATCGAGGAACATGTGCTGGGCGCGGATCTCGTGATCGGCGCCGTGCTGGTGCCGGGCGCGGCGGCGCCCAAGCTCGTCACCGAGGACATGGTCAAGCGGATGAAAAAGGGTTCGGTGCTGGTCGATATTGCGATCGATCAGGGCGGCTGCTTTGCGACCTCGCATGCCACCACCCATGCCGATCCGACCTATATCCAGCACGAGGTGGTTCACTACTGCGTCGCCAACATGCCGGGCGCGGTGGCGCGGACCTCGACCTTCGCGCTCAACAACGCGACGCTGCCCTTCACGCTGGCGCTGGCCGACAAGGGCTATCGCAAGGCGCTGGCCGACAATCCGCATCTGATGGCCGGGCTCAATGTCCACAAGGGCCAGCTGACCTATCAGGCGGTGTCGGATGCGCTGGGCGTGCCTTATCACAAGGCCGAAAGCGTGCTGGCAGCCTGATTTCAAGCCATTGAAATCAATTGATTTTTTCTGTGTGTCTTGGATTCATGTGCCAATCCGGGGCGGGTTTAAACGGTGATTAACCATAGGCAGGCAGACTTTGCGTCATGCCGCTCCTCCGGGGGCGGCACGGCTGCAAGGGGGGCTTGCCCATGTTCGACAAGGTTCATCGCGACCGGTTCTGGCTGATCCTCGGCGCGGTTCTGATTGCGCTGTTCGTCGTGCAGAAGGAACGCGGCATCGTCGAGCCGCACGCCGCGGCGCGCTACGACCAGCGCGCGATGACGCGTCTGGTCGAGAAAACCATTGAAATTCCGGTGGTTGCCGCGCAACCGGCGGTCCGTCCGCCGCTGCCGCGTCCGCCGCTCAGGCAGGTCGCCTGGCAGGACCCGCATGCCGATCTGATTACCGGTTCGCTGGCGGCCGCGGCACCGCGACCGTTGGCCCGTCCGGGCCGGGGCGGCGCCATCACCACGGCCTCGCTGGCCGCGCCCGCCGCTCTTTCAGCGCCGGCCCGCTACTATGTGCAACTCGGCAGCTACAGTTCGATCGACCGCGCCAGCCGCCGTTATTTCGATATCCTGGCCCGCGAGCCCGACCTTCGGGGCAACGAGCGCGTTTCGATCGACAGTGCCAGTGTCGGCGGCGAGCCGGTCCACCGGGTGCGCATGGGGGCCTTCGACAACGAGGCGGCGGCCCGGGCGGCCTGTGCCCGCGCGGCAGTGCCGGCCGACGAATGCGCCGTCATCCGTCTCAATTGAGGCGCCGGCGCGGCGATTTTCGGCTGCTTATGGACTTTCGCGCGGGTTTCACTGTATAAGGCCCGCCAAAGGCCGTCCCCATGGACTGCGTGTCCAGGACGGGGCGGCCAATGTTTTGTTTTCAAAGCCTTTTTTGTGAGGCGCGGGCCCCGGGCCCCGATCGGAGCGACACGTCATGGCCGTCCCCAAGAGGAAAACCACCCCGTCGAAGCGCGGCATGCGCCGTTCGGCCGATGCGCTGAAGCAGCCGGCCTATGTCGAGAACCCGGATTCGGGCGAACTGCACCGTCCGCATCATGTCGATCTGAAGTCGGGCATGTATCGCGGCAAGCAGATCCTGAAGCCGAAAGCCGATTGAGCTTCTGCAGGTTCTGACGGAATTCGAACGCCGCCCTTCGGGGCGGCGTTTTCGTTTGCAGCGTCAGGGGTTGCCCGCCGCCTCGATGATATCGGCGACCAGCGCCACCAGCGGTTCGGGATCGGCCGTGTAATTCACGCCCAGCAGCACCACCACCATGTCGCGCGACGGCAGGATCATGACCAGTTGCGCGCCGAAGCCGCGCGCCATGAACATGTCGACGGGGATCCGGTCGGAAATCGCCGGCCGGCCGGTTTCCGGATCGGCGGCATTGAGCCAGAAATGCGCGCCATAGCGCCCGCCCGAATGACGGGCCGGGCGGCGGGCGTGATCGGCCCAGCCTTCCGGCAAGAGGCGTTCCGTTCCCCATTTGCCGTCGCGCAGATAGAGATAGCCGAAGCGGGCCCAGTCCTGTGCGGTCATGTGAACGAAGGACGAGCCGATAAACGTGCCGGCGGCGTCGAATTCGGGCACGGCGCTTTCGATGCCGATCGGGCGGAACAGTTTCTCCTGCATCACGGCGTTCATGGCGGCCGCGTCCGGCGCGCCGGCGGCTTCCTTCAGGATGCGCGCCAGAATGTTGCTGGTGCCGCTCGAATAGGACCAGTGGCTGCCGGGCGTGTGGATCAGGCGCAGACTTGCCGCGTAATGCGCCATGTCCTTGCGGCCGATGCCGAACAGCATCTGCAACACATGGGACTTCGACGGATCGTCATAGACCTCGGCAAAGCTGAGACCCGACTGCATGCGCAGAAGATGTTCGACGGTAATGGCGGCGCGGCGATCCTCGGTGTGCCGCTGCCATTCGGGCACGGGCGCCGGGGCGCCGATGTCGAGCCGGCCTTCTCCGGCCAGAATGCCGGTCAGCGCATGGACGACGCTCTTGGCCATCGACCAGGAGGGAAAGCGTGTCGTCTCGCTGAAACCGGCACGATAGGCCTCACCCGCGATCCGGCCGTCCTTGACCACCAGCAGGGCGCGGATGCCGGCCAGATGCGGGTCTTCGGTTTCGCCAAGGATGCGGGTGAATATGGCTTCGAGCGCGGGCGGTGTCGGGTTGCGCGGCCAGCCGCCATCGGGCCAGGGCGTGCCTTCGGGCTGCGGTGGCAGCGGCGCGGCCAGTTCGGCCCGCAGCGGGCTTGCCGCAAGCAGCGCGGCCAGCAGACAGACAAGCGCCACAGCGCGATGCATGGACAGGCTCGACACGGACGGGTACTCCTCGGAAGTTCTGTCCAGCATAAGGGGGCGCGCATGAGGATCAAATTCATCGTTCTGGCCGTGGTGCTTGCGGTGCTGATCGGCCTCGCGCTCGGCCCGGTGCGGCAGATGGCGGCCGACGGCGAGGTTGTGGCGCGGGCCGTTGCGAAAACCGCCTGCTCCTGCATTTTCGTGGCCGGCCGCACGCTCGAGGAGTGCCGGCGCGACGACCCGCCGGGTTTCGACCGGGCCGATGCCTGGGTCGATCCGGCGAAAAAGGAGGTCACGGCCTCGATGTTCCGGCTGGCCCGGGCCAGCGCGCAGTACCGGGGCGCCGAAGGCTGTCTGACGGATTAGGCGCTATGCGCCAAGACCTTGCAGCGCCTCGCCACAGGCCGTGCGGGCGCCGGCGGTCACGGCTTCCTTCCAGTCGCGTTCATCGACATAGAAGGCATCGCGAATCTGCTTCGAAATGGCCGCGGCCTGCGGATTTTTTGCCCCGCCATTCTGGTGCAGCCAGTTGTCGGCCTGCAGCGCCACCGTCACCTGGCCGATCGGCACCGTGCCGAATTCAAGTCCGCCTGCCGTCACCTCGCGGCCCGTCAGTTCCTCGGCGAAGCAGACCGTGATCGAGCCGGGCACATCGGAAGACAGCGAGCCGCCGCCCACTGTCGAGCGCACCCTGTCGCCCCACCAGCGCCGCATCCGCTTGAACGTGCTGCTCGATTCGGGCTCGGTGCAGATGATCTCACCCTCTCCCCGCGGCCCGAGGCCCGAATGCATGTCGAGAAAGGCGATGCGTTCGGCCTTGCCCATCTCTTCGCGGATGATCGCGCGCAGGGTCCGGTTCGACCAGACCGGTTCGCGCCCGCCATATTGCACGCCGCCCGGGTGATCGTATTGTCCGGCCGTCAGCGCATGCTGCATGGCCGCCGCCCCGTGTTCGGCCGCATAGGCCTTCATCCGGGCCCGGCTTTCGGCCATGGTTTCGGGCGTCAGATCGCGCGGGTTGATGGCGTCGAAAAGTTCCTCATAGCCGGGATTTTTCGGGTGCGGCCTGGTGTGATCGAGGAAATTGCGGTTGAGATCGACATTGTCCTCGTTGACCCGGCGGTCCCAGGCAAAGCCGTAGGGGTTGATCGCATGGATCAGCACCAGCGCCGTGTCCGGCGGCAGGTCGCGGGCAAAGCCCTCCGAAAGCAACGCCGTCTGGATGCCCGAACCGCAATAGCCTTCGACGCCATGCGTGCCGGAGCCGATGCCGAGGATGCGGCGGGCATTGGCGGGACCGATACGGGCGATGTCGGTCGCCAGCATGCCGCCGTCCGGGCCCTTCAGCGGATGTTCGTGGCTGTGGACGGCCGCGCCAGCGGCGCCCGCCGCGTCCAGAAAGCGGCGGCACGCCTCACTGTAGCTGGCCGAGAAATGATCTGCCGCCGACATCGGCCGCCGGCCCCGATCGTCAGCGCATCGTCACGAAATCGCTGGCCAGCTTGTTGAGCTTCAGGCCGATCCAGGTGTTGATGAACACATCGGCCGCCGCTGCCAGACCAAAGAGCCAGAGCACGCCGACCAGATGGTAGGGAAGCTCGGTCGTGCCATTGATGTGCTGCGTGGCGGCATAGCCGATCATGGCCAGCGGCACCAGCGACAGCAGTGTGTCGAAAAGATAGCGGGTTTCCTGTCCGACCGGCTGCATCACGACCGTCAGCGCCTGGATCGCCAGATAGATGACCGCGATCAGACCGGCCATGACCGCGAGGTTGTAGGCCTGTTCGGGGGTGTCGAGGGTCGGGACGTAGCCACCCCAGAAGAGATACCAGATCAGCGCCGCGAAAATCAGCGAAGAGCCTTCGCGAAGGATGAAGGTAAACATTCCGATGAAAGCCAGAAAACCGCCCATGGCCGTAACTCCCCGCGTTGTTCCGGCCATGTCCGGCCGCTTCTGCCTGACCCGCCTCGCTGTGGGTGGCTGCTCGCCAAAGCATCGTGCCATTCCGGGAAAAAGTCCAGAAGCCTTGAATTTTCGGGGGTTTGCAACTCGATGCAGGGTTAATGGCAGCCGCGCTCAGCCGCTTCGTTCCGCCGCAACGAGCAGCAGCTCGTAGGCGGCATCGAGTCGTGCAGTCTCCGGATATTCCGGCAGCGTCCTGCCGTCGATCCGGGTCAGCGGCACGATGCCCATCAGACTGTTGGTCAGAAAGGCGCCGTCGATCTGTGCCAGCCGCGCGGTGTCGATCCGCTCCTCCGCGGTTTCGATGCCCAGGCCCGGTGCCAGTTCAAGGACCGCGGCGCGGGTTATTCCTGCCAGAATGCCGCAATCGGTCGATGGTGTGACAAGGCGTCCGCGTTCCCAGAGGAAGATGTTGGCTGCGCTGGCGCAGGCGAGATGCCCGTCACTGTCGAGCATCAGGGCTTCTTCGGCGCCGCGCGCGCGGGCCTCCTCCCTGGCCAGGACATTGTCGAGATAGGCAATTGCTTTCAACGCTGCCGATGGCGAGCGATTGTTCCGGCGCGGCGTTGCCACGATCGCCGACAGGCCCGGCGGTGCCGCTGCGGCCGGCGCGGCCGTCATCATCAGCGTTGGTGCCGGGCTCGCCGGCAGGGCAAGGCCGCGCGGCCCAGGCCCGCGCGTCAGCGTCAGGCGCAGCGAGGCGCACGGGGCGTCGGTCAGTCCGTTCGCTTCGAGCAAGTCGGCGCAGGCCGCAGCAATCCGCGCCGGATCGAGCGGTATCGCCAGACCGATCGCAGCGGCGCCGCGTTGCAGCCGCAGAATATGAGCATCGAGAAAAACCGTCCGGCCGCGCCTTACGAGCATGGTTTCGAAAATACCGTCCCCCAACAGGAAACCGCGATCGGTCGGGTCGATCCGGGCTTCGGTGGCGGGGACAAGTTCGCCATTGAACCAGACGATCATGCGGACTCCCTCGCGCGTCGTCCGGCGCCGGCCAGGGCCAGGAAATTGGCCAGCAAGGCATGGCCGTGCTCGGTCAACACCGACTCTGGGTGAAACTGCACGCCGAAGATCGGCAGGGTTTCATGCGCCAGCGCCATCAGCGTGCCATCTTCCGCGAAAGCCGTCGCACGCAGGGCGCCATCCGCCGGCAATTCGGCAATCAGCGAATGATAGCGTGCCGCCGTGAACGGGCTTGGCAAGCCGTCAAATATCCCCATCCCGTCATGTGCGATGCGTGCGGGCTTGCCATGGACCGGCCTTGCGGCGCGCAGGACGCGGCCGCCAAATGCTGCGGCAATGGCCTGGTGGCCAAGGCAGACGCCGAGCAGCGGAATGCCGTGTTGGGCGGCAGCCTCGACCAGCGGCACCGAAATCCCGGCCTTGTCCGGCCCGCAAGGGCCCGGCGACAGGACGATCGCCTGCGGGTGCAGTCCCAGCGCTGCCTCGACCGTGATGGCGTCGGTGCGGATGGTCTGGCGTTCATGGCCCAGCTCGCCGACATAGCGGGCGAGGTTGTGAACGAAACTGTCGAAATTGTCGATGACGAGGATCATGCCGTCACGCCGCCGACAGCCGGCATGGCGGCGGCGACCGTCCCTTCGAGCACATGGCGCATGTCGCGGGCCTTGGCCAGCGTTTCCTCATATTCGGTGGCGGGATCGGAATCGGCAACAATGCCGCCGCCTGCCTGAAATGTGATGCGTTCCTGCTTCACGACCATGGTGCGGATGGCGATGGCGGTGTCCATCGCACCATCTGCGCCCAGATAGCCGATCGCGCCACAATAGGCACCGCGCGTGGTCGGCTCGAGTTCGGCGATGATTTCCATGGCTCGGCGTTTCGGTGCGCCGGTGACCGATCCGCCGGGAAAGCAGGCGGCCAGCAGATCGGCGGCCGTCGCTTCCGGCCGAAGTCTCCCGCGGACGGTCGAGACCAGATGATGGACATTGGCGAAACTCTCCAGCGCGCAAAGCTTTTCGACGGTCACCGAGCCGTCGGCGCAGACCCGCGAAATATCGTTTCGCAGCAGGTCGACGATCATGACGTTTTCGGCGCGGTCCTTTTCGGATGCCAGCAATTCCGCGGCAAGGCGCCTGTCTTCATCGGGGGATTTCCCGCGCGGTCGTGTGCCCTTGATCGGCCGGGTTTCGACCGCGCCGCCGCGACAGGCGAGAAAGCGCTCGGGTGAGGAAGAAAGGATCGCGCCTTCACCGAAATTGAAGAAAGCGCCAAAAGGCGCGGGGCTGGCCGCGCGCAGACGCAGATAGAGCGCATAGGGCGTGTCGCCTTCCGAGAGACGAGATTCGAAGCGCTGCGAAAGATTGGCCTGAAAGATATCCCCGGCATGGATGTAGTCGATGACCCTTGCAACCGCCTGTTCGTATCCGGCGCGGGTGAAATTCGATGCAATCGCGGCCGGCGCAAAGTGCGACGGCTGCGGCAAGGGGTCCGCCGTCTCGAAACGGGCGCGCAGGCGGGCGGTCCGTTCCACCGCTCCGGTCGACACGATCCAGACCCGGCGCTCGATCATGTCGAAGGCCAGTACCGTATCGTAGAAGCCAACTGCCATGTCGGGCAGTTGCTGATCGTCGATGGCAAAGGGTGCGACTTCCGGCGGCAGATGTTCCAGTGTCCGGCCGAGGCCATAGCCGAAAAAGCCTGCTGCGCCGCCGATGAAGGGCGGCAGGCCAGGGTGGACCGCCAAGGGTGGCAGCGCTGCGAGTCTCTCCTTCAGCGCGGCGAAGGGTGCGGGGTCGCCTGCAATGCGTGTTGTCAGACTGTCGACCGGATCGGTGGCGATGAAGCTCCAGCGGCCGTGCAGGTCAGGATCGCGGCCGGGCCCCGCTGTTGCGCTGTCGAGATACAGCGCGAATGCCTCGTGCGCAAAGGCATGAAAGGCCTCATGTGGCGGCCGCCAGGCCAGTTCCTGAGCGAACGGTTCAATCACGTCGGTTGCGCTTCCTTTGGCGGATCTTTCAGGGCAGCGTCGGCTCGCCGGCTTCGCCGTCGCCGGGTCCGCAGCTGGCGCATTGGCGCGCCTCCATGCGGGCGAGCGGTCCACGCGGCTTGCCGGCCGCACCGCCCGACGTCACGCGTGCGCTCTGGGCAGTCAGGAAATCGGTCAGCAGGCGGGAAACAAGCGGTGGCTCGGCGAATGTGATGTTGTGGCCGACACCGGGATAGGAGCGAAGCTGAGCTTGCGGCATCAGTTCGAGCAGTTGCGTCGCATGGGCGAAGGGGACCACCTCGTCGGCCTCGCCCCAGATCACAAGCACCGGCCGTGGCGAGCGGCCTGCTGTCGCGAAAGCTTCACGTGCGGCTCCGAGCGGATAGTGCCGCATGGTCGAGAGCAGGGCATCGCCATAGCCGCGATACTCGAGCTGGCGATTGAAATCGGCCAGAAAGGCACCCGGGTTGGGCGCGCTTTTCGCCTCTTCGGCAGCTGCATTATAGAACAGCCGGGCGTCGAACAGGCGCATGATCCAGTCGCCGATCAGGGGTCGGCGCAGCAATTCCAGATTGCGGTTGCCGGCAACGCCAAGCCCGGCGGGCGCAATCAGTGTCAGCGAGCGAACGCGCTCGGGGTGGCGTGCGGCAAAAACGGTCGCAATCGCGCCGCCCATCGAGTAGCCGACCAGATCGACGCGACGATTGATTGCCAGCGCATCGAGCAGTTCGTCCAGTTGCCGATCGAAGAGATCGGCGTCGTAGACGGTTCCGGGCCGGTCCGAGAGCCCGCGTCCGAAATTGTCGTAGGCAAGCACCCGGTAACCGGCATCGGTCAACGGTGCGATATGGTCGTTCCAGACGAAAGAGGGCGTCGAAAAACCGTGGATGAGCACGACCAGCGGCGCGTCCTCGCGGCCCTCCAGCCGATAGTGGACGGTTCCACCGGGCAATTCGATGAAGCTGTGGGCGACACCCTGTGTCGTCAGCTTTGCGCGTGCCGTTTCGTCAAGCGCGGGCCGTGCCTTGCCGGCCGCCCAATAGCTCATCGACATGATGAGCAGGACGGCGATCGCCAATATGCCGAAGCCCTTCACGAATGCCATGATGTTGCAAACTTCCTGCTATGCCGCATGTTCGGGCCTTCCGTTGCGGAAAGCCTTCCGGAGCGCCAGTCTAGAGCGTTGCCGAAGCCGCTACAAATTGTGCGCAGGCTTGCGGGAAGGGTCAATTACGGGCTTGATGCGGCGCAAGTGATGGCGAAATGACGGAGACCCCCGATGCAAAACGCGTTCAAGGAAAAAGTCCTCGCAGGCAAGACGGCATTCGTTGCCGGCGCCTCCAGCGGCATCAATCTGGGCATTGCGCAGCATTTTGCGCGGGCTGGCGCCAAAATCGCCCTTATCAGCCGCAACCATGAAAAGATCGCGGCCGCCGCAAAGACGATAACGGATGAAGGTTTCGAAGCAATCGGCATGGCGGCCGATGTGCGCGATTTCAATTCGGTCGAAACCGCGATGAAGCAGGCGCAGCAGCGGTTGGGCAATTTCGACATCGTGATCTCCGGTGCTGCAGGAAATTTTGTGGCACCGGCGCTGGGCATGTCGTCCAATGGCTTCAAGACTGTCGTCGATATCGATCTGATCGGGACCTTCAATGTGCTGCGCGCTTCCTTCCAGTTTCTCAACAGGCCTGGCGCCTCGCTGATCTCCATCACGGCACCGCAGGCGGTCAATCCTTCACTCTTCCAGGCCCATGTCTGCGCAGCCAAGGCCGGCATCAACATGCTGACCAAATGTCTCGCCATGGAGTGGGGTCCTGCAGGCGTCCGCGTCAATGCGATTTCCCCCGGGCCCATCGCCGATACGGAAGGCATGGCGCGGCTCGCGCCGACGCCTGAGATGGAGAAGGCCATCAAGTCACGCATCGCGCTGCGCGATTATGGCAGCAAGACAGACATCGCCGATACCGCGCTTTTCCTTTCCACCGACAATGCGAAATACATCACGGGCACGATCGTCGATTGCGATGGCGGCTCGAAGCTTGGCGATGCCGGTGCCGACGCACTGGGCGAATTCAAGTAGATAACGGAAGCAGATGAAAATCGGGGAGGAATCCGGATGGCGAGGGCAGAGCGGATTGCGCCGGCAGACTTTACCTGCATTCTCTATGAAGTTCGCGATCATGTCGCGGTCGTGACCCTCAACCGGCCGGAACGGCGCAACGCGCTCAATCGCCGCGCCTATGACGAGGTCGAGGCGGCCTTTCGTGCCGCATCTGCCGATCCCGAAGTGCGCTGCGTCGTCGTGACCGGCAGCGACCCTGCCTTCTGTTCCGGCGAAGATGTCAAGGAAATGATGACTGGCGAGCAGCGTGACCAGAGCATTGCGCGCCTGACCGCGGTCCGGCCCGAACCGACGCCAGCCGCCGTGGCTGTTCTCGAGTGCGACAGACCGGTGATCGCCGCTGTCAACGGTGCTGCCGTTGGCTGGGGCATGGAGCTGACGCTGTTTGCCGATATGCGCATCGCGTCGGAGCAGGCGAAATTCGGCGAAATCTTCATCAAGCGGGGTTTGATTTCGGATGTCGGCGGATTGTGGCGCCTGCCGGCCATTGTCGGGCCGGCCAAGGCATCGGAACTGCTCTTTACCGGCGATATCATCGATGCGCCGGAAGCGCTGCGCATCGGGCTTGTCAGCGAAGTCGTGCCGCATGACCGGCTGATGGAAAGCGCGCTGGCGCTTGCCGACCGGATTGCCGTCAACGCGCCGCTGGCGCTTCGTTTCATGAAGGACGGTCTGCGTCGCACCTGCTATGGCGATCTGCGCGAAATCGGCAGTTGGGTCAGCGGAACGCTGGGACGACTGTTCGAGACGGAAGACCATCGCGAGGGCGTGCGCAGCTTCCTCGAGAAGCGCGCACCCGAATTCAAGGGGCGCTGATTGCGATGGCGCTCTTCTTCGATCAGCAATGGTTCGATGAAAGGCTGAAGGTGACGGGCCGCACACGCGACGACGTCGCCGCAGCGCTTGGCCTTTCACGCCGGGACGTCGACGAGATCTGGAAGGATCAGCGCGAGGTAACGCCTAATCAGGTGGCGATGCTGGCGCGCCTGCTCGAGGCGCCGGCCGCGGAGGTCGTCAATCGGGCCGGGGTGGCCACGCCCATGCCCGGCCACGTGTCCGCGGGAGATGCGGCGCTGGAGAAAAAGCTTGCGGATATCGACAGTCGTCTGACGCGTATCGAGCGCGCAATCGCCGACCTTCAATCGCTCATTCTTGCAACACGGGGTGGCTGACGCTCAGAGCTTGCGTTCGAGCTTCGGCAGGCGCAGGGCCTCGGTCAGCATGTCCGGCAACATGTCGGCGTCGATATAGGCGGTCGTCGCGCGTTGCCGCTTTTCCTGCTTGCGGGCGGGCGAATAAGGCCAGTGCCAGTGCTGGTCGACATATTGTGCGAGAAAACCGGCAACCGGCCGCGTCATGCCGAGCGGCGGGCGGCCGAGGGCTGCGTGAGACTGCCGCGACATGCCAGGCTCGGGCAATCGCGCGGCGCTGTCACGGTCTTGCGGATGCGACGCCGCCTCTGCCTGCCGGCGCGGCGCCGGCAGCATCATCTGCGATCTTTCCATGCGCGCGATTTTCGGCATCCGGCGGTTTCTTTCTGCAAGGTATCCCCATCACCACGTTCCCCGCCGGCCTTGCGAAAGCGGGAATTGCGGACACCTCTCAACGCAGCAAGAAGTCTGCCACGAGATTCGCACCGCGGGGAGAGACAGGGTGCGCCGAAACGAAACAGAATCGTCGAGTTAACCAGATTATTTAAAGGTTTAGTCGTTAAAACGCTTCTCGAAGTCTTAACTCGCGCTGCGCGAATATCGATTTTGCCGGCGTTCAGAAGGGCGCCGCTGAGACGACGATGTCCGGATCAACCGGGCGACCGAGTACGGCGGAGTGGTGTTGTGGACTCGAAGACGCAGGATGCGCGCAGAGTCGATCGAGTGTCAGACCTCGGAAGTAACGGGGCGCTGCGCGACGATCTGTCGATATGCGCCGTGATGGCTGTCGGCGACGTGGTCTATCGCTGGACAATCGGCGATGACCGGCTCGACTGGGGTTCGCAGGCCGGACTTCTTTTTGGCATTGCCGATCTCCCGTCGATTGCAAACCATCGTGATTTCGTGGCGCGGATCGTCATGGACGGGCCGAGCCGCTACGAACGTATCTGCCTTGCGCGAGAGAGCGAGCCTGGCCAAGGGGTACCTTACGAACTCGAGTATCAGTTCCGCGACGATTTCGGCGGGTTGCGCTGGATAGAGGATCGCGGCCGATGGTATCGTGGCGCGGACGGGTCACCGGATTATGCAGTTGGCATCATGCGGGCAATCGACGAACGGCACCATCGCGAAGCGCAACTGGTGAAGCTCTCGACCTATGACGAACTGACCGGTCTGCTCAATCGCGTCCGTTTGAAGGAAGCGCTGGGCGAGGCGCTGGTTGCTGCACAACGTGGACGGCAGAACGCGGCCTTCCTGCTGTTTGCCGTCGACAATCTTGCCCTCATCAACGATGCGTTCGGTTTCGATGTCGCCGACGAAGTGATCGTCTGTGTCGGCGAACGTCTTTCGCGCATGGCGCGCCGCGGCGATTCCCTCGGCCGGTATGCCGGCAACAAGTTCGGTCTGGTCCTCAACAATTGCGGCGAGGAACGCCTAAACGATGTCTGCGCGAGGCTGCTCGCCGAAGTGCGCGATGAAGTCGTTGTGACGACGCGGGGACCCGTTGCGGTCACAGTTTCTGCCGGATCGATCGCACTTCCGGGTCACGCGTCGAGTGTCGATCAGGCACTTGCGCGGGCCGAGGAGGCGCTGGTATCGGCCAAGCAGAAGTTGCGCAACTCGCATGCGATCTACACGCCGTCACGCGAGCGCGACAAGACACGTCTGCGCAACATCAATGTCGCCGACGAGCTGATCACGGCTCTCAACGATCGGCGTATTCGCATTGCCTACCAGCCGATTGTCGATGCCCATAGCGGCGTACCGGCCATGCATGAGTGTCTCGTGCGCATGGAGCGGCCCGACGGGACGATTGTTCCAGCGGGGCATTTCGTTCCGGTGGCCGAGAAGCTGGGTCTGATCGGGCTCCTCGACTACCGTGTCATGGAGCTTGCCGTCGAGACCCTGTGCGATCGGGCCGACGTCAACCTGTCGCTCAATATTTCGGGCCGTACAATCGGAGACCGGCTGTGGCGCGATACGCTCGCCTCGCATCTCCATGCAGATACGAGCCTTGCCGAGCGGTTGACCATCGAAATCACCGAAACGGTAGCCATCCATGAGATCGAGGAACTGACAGACTTTGTTGCGGGATTCCGGGATCTCGGTTGCCAGATTGCCATCGACGATTTTGGTGCGGGCTATACGTCGTTCCGCAATCTCAAGACGCTCGATGTCGACCTGGTCAAGATCGACGGTTCCTTCGTGATTGATCTGGTCAACAATCCCGACAATCAGTTCTTTGTCAGGACGCTTGTGGATCTTGCCCACAATTTCAACCTGCCGACGGTGGCGGAGTGGGTCAGCAATGCCGAGGAAGTCGCGATGCTGCGCGATTTCGGTGTCGAATATCTGCAGGGCTTCTATCTGGGCGAACCGATCCTGTCGCTGCCAGCCCGGCTGGCGTCGTCGGGGGTTATTTCTTCGAAAGGGCTTCGAGCTGCGCCTGCATGAGGGCGATCTGGCGTTTCAACTCTTCGAGGTCGTTTTCCCTGCCACCGTCTTTTTCGGCCGACTTTTCCGATTTTGAGGGGGCCTTTGCCTCGCGTTCCGCGCTGCCGCGGCCGAACGGCGAGAACATCTTCATCGCATTGTCGAATACTTCGAGATTCTGGCGAATCTGATCCTCGAACTGACCCAGTCTCTCCCGGCCGCCCAGTGCACCGACAAGCCGATTACGCAGCTTCTCCTGTTCCCTGGAAAAGCTGTTCATGCTCATTTCCAGATAGGACGGGATATAACTCTGCAGGCTGTCACCATAGAACCGGATCAGCTGTCGAAGGAAGTTGATCGGCAACAGGTTCTGCCCCTTGCCCTCTTCCTCGAAAATGATCTGAGTCAGCACCGAGCGGGTAATATCTTCGCCCGTCTTGGCGTCGCGGACGACGAACTCCTTGCTTTGCTTGACCATCTCGCAGAGATGCTCCAGCGTCACATAGCTCGATGTCGCCGTATTGTAGAGGCGCCGGTTGGCGTATTTCTTGATGACGATGACGTCATCGTCCGTGGATGAAGTCTTTTTGGCCACGGTTTCCACTCTCTTGCTTATGTGTTGTTGCGCCGGAGCTGTTTTTATCCCGGACAGCCGCCGCAAGGCGCCGCCGAGGCCCCTGACCCCCTGTCTTTTAGTATTGTGACGCGGTATTGTTGCGCTGCGCAAGCCCCGCATTGCGATGCACAGAATTCGACGATCCCGTTGTCGCCGGCGAACATGCCTGCCGCCGGTCCGGGTTCGAGGCCTATCTTTTGTCCAGCAGAGGTTGAGGGAGCCAACAATGAGCAAATCCGGTACTGAGGTGGTGATTGTCGGCGCGGCCCGCACGCCGGTTGGCGCCTTTAACGGCTCGTTGTCCGCTCTGCCGGCCCACGAACTCGGCCGGATCGCCGTGTCGGCAGCGATCGAACGCGCCGGCATCGACAGGGCAGAGGTTTCCGAGGTCATTCTGGGCCAGATTTTGCAGGCCGGGCAGGGGCAGAACCCGGCCCGTCAGGCCGCCATCAATGCGGGCCTGCCCGTGGAGGTGCCGGCATGGAGCGTCAACCAGCTCTGCGGCTCGGGTCTGCGCGCGGTGGCGCTTGGCTTTCAGGCGATCATCAATGGCGACAGCGAGATCGTTGTGGCCGGTGGGCAGGAAAGCATGAGTCAGGCGCAGCACTCGGCCTATCTGCGCGCCGGGCAGAAAATGGGTGCGCTCGACTTTGCAGACACGATGATCAAGGACGGGCTCTGGGACGCCTTCAACGGCTACCACATGGGGCAAACCGCCGAGAATGTCGCCGCGCGGTGGCAGATCACGCGCGAGGAACAGGATGCCTTTGCCGTCGCTTCGCAGAACAAGGCCGAAGCGGCGCAGAAGGCCGGTAGATTCAAGGACGAGATTGCGCCCGTCACCATCAAGGGCCGCAAGGGCGACACGGTGGTCGATACCGACGAATATATCAAATCCGGCGTCACGCTCGAGGGTATCAAGGGATTGAAGCCGGCCTTTCAGAAAGAGGGCGGTTCCGTCACGGCAGCCAATGCTTCGGGCATCAATGACGGCGCCGCCGCGGTGGTGCTGATGAGCGCTGCGCGCGCGCAGAAAGAGGGCCGCAAGGTGCTGGGGCGGATCGTTTCCTGGGCACAGGCAGGCGTCGACCCATCTGTGATGGGTACCGGGCCGATCCCGGCATCGCGTGCCGCATTGAAGCAGGCCGGCTGGTCGCCCGATGATCTCGACCTGATCGAGGCCAACGAGGCATTTGCCGCGCAGGCACTCGCCGTCAACAAGGATCTCGGCTGGGACGTCTCCAAGGTCAACGTCAATGGCGGCGCGATTGCCATCGGTCATCCGATCGGTGCTTCGGGTGCGCGGGTGCTCGTGACGTTGCTGCACGAAATGGAGAAGCGGGACGCGAAGAAGGGGCTCGCGACGCTGTGTATCGGCGGCGGCATGGGTATTGCCATGTGCATTGCGCGCGACTGATGGATCAAGCCATTTCTGCCTGCGATGTGATCTGATTTGACGATTGGGAATCGACATGACGAAGAAAGTTGCACTGGTTACCGGCGGCACGCGTGGTATCGGCCATGCCATTTCATTGGCACTCAAGGCGGCCGGTTACGAGGTTGCCGCCAACTATGCTGGCAATGACCAGGCGGCTGCCGCCTTCACAAAAGATACGGGTATCAAGGCCTTCAAATGGAATGTCGGCGATTATGACGCTTGCGTGAAGGGCATTGCCGAAGTCGAAGCGGCGCTCGGTCCTGTCGACGTGCTGGTCAACAATGCCGGCATCACGCGTGACGGGATGCTGCACAAGATGACGCCCGCACAGTGGCGCGAAGTCATGAGCGTCGATCTCGATTCGATGTTCAACATGTGCCAACCCCTCATCAACGGCATGCGTGAGCGCGGCTTCGGGCGCATCATCAATATCTCGTCGATCAATGGTCAGAAAGGTCAGATGGGGCAGACCAACTACTCGGCCGCGAAAGCTGGTGTCATCGGGTTCACCAAGGCGCTGGCGCAGGAGGTGGCGCGGAAGGGTGTCACGGTCAACTGCATTGCGCCGGGCTATATCGACACGGACATGGTCGCCGCTGTGCCGGAAAAAGTGCTCGATGGTATCATCGCCACCATTCCTGTCGGGCGTCTCGGCAAGGCGGAGGAAATCGCGCATTGCGTGACGTTTCTGGCAGATGAAAAGGCCAGCTTTGTTACCGGTGCCACGATCACAGCCAACGGCGCCCAATTCATCGCCGGATAGGCATGGCAGCCCGGGTTGCCGCGGCCTGTCAGCTTTCCTGCGCCTTGGCCGCGATCTGCGCGTCATACTCTTCATCGCGGCCCGGCCGGCCCGGCGTTGGATAGACCCATGCGTCGACTGGCCCGACATCGACATGCGCATAGGGCGTCTTTGTGGGGTAGAAGCCGGCGCCACCGCGGCCGAGTTTTTTTGCCACGCGGTAGACCTCTTCCGGGTCATGAAAATCCTGCGTGATGTCCACGGCCATCCCGCGCATGTGAAAACTTCCCGGGTCGACGCCGTTTCCGCGTGCGTCAAGCCAGGCGTTCGTCCGCTCCGTACGATATCCCGACATCGTGAAGATGGGGTTTTTCGAGCGGGTATGGCTGTCGATTTCCCAGAGGAGATCAAGCAGACGTGGGTCGGTCGGAGCCGACTTGTTCTCGCGCAGGTCGCGCAGGAACCAGTCGACGCGCCTGATCGCTTCCGGAAGATAGTCACCGTCGGCCCAGTAGACGATGTCGAGCTTCTCGCCGGAGTTCAGGCTCTGCATCCTCAGCGCCCGCTTGTGCGGCGCGTCGGCGCGCAGCAGCGAGGGGGCGGCGAGCAGGACACCTGCGCCTGCGGAAAGCGCGAGGGCTGTCCGGCGCGTTATCCGTTGCGCTGTCGGTCGTTTCATCATCGGAAAACCCTAGCGAAGGAAGGAATCGGGCTCAAGCGAAGGTTCTGTGGTCATGTCCGCCTGCTGCGTGCCGGCGACAGACGGAGGGGCCGCGGCTGTCAGGAGAGCGTCCGGTACCGAGGCGGCGCGCGCAAGGCTCCCGGTCTCTGCTGCGAGCTGGACGAAGCTGTAGCCTTGTTCGCGCATCGTGACGATGAACGCCGACAGCATGTCTGCCGTGCGCGGCTTGGTGTCGTGCAGGATCAGGATGCCGCGTCCGACCGAGGCGATGTTGCGTATGGCGCGGCGCCGCACCTCCACTGAACCGATCGGTTTCCAATCGTCGGCACCGAACTCGCAGGAGAATGTGGCGACGTGGCGTTCGCCCAGCCAGTGGATGAGCGCCGGGCTGTCATTGAGGCCGGGAAAACGAAAGAATGGTGCCAGACGGTCGCGATCCTGGGCCGGCGCATCTGCAAGCGCTGCCTCTACGGCCTCGAACCCACGACGAATCTCTCGTTTCGCCTGTGCTGCCGAAAGTTGACGAAGGCTGTTGGGGTGTAGCCATGTGTGGGTGCCGATGATGTGTCCGCGTGCCGCCACTTCGCGCACGATTTCTGGGTGCTTGTCCGCATAATAGCCGACCATGAAAAAAGTGGCCTTGATGCAATGACGATCGAGAATGTCGAGGATGCGTATCGTGTTGTCGGGATGCGGGCCGTCATCGAAGGTCAGGGCGACTTCCCTCGGGCCGAGCGGCACGGTCTGCGGATACTGCATCGTGCCGAAAGCGGGCCCGTTCTCGGTCGGTACCGTCACAACGCGGGTTGCCGCCGCGTAGGCCGGATCGGTTGGGCAGGTGCCTTGGGCCGCCGCTGTGCCGGGTGCCGTCAGCAACAGCGTCAGCGTCGCCACCACCGCTATCGATATGCGTTTCATGCCCCCGCCCCGGTTCGCCGGCCCCGAGCGAATTCTAGCCCAGGCTGGGGGATGGGCCAGCGCAAACGGGCCACAGGTCCGGCAAAAGCGGCAGTCAGCGGCCCGCCACCCAGTCGGGCGGCGCCATCTCGAAACCCGAGAATTCGAAGCCGGGGGCAACGGTGCAACCGACCAGCGTGAAGGCACCCAGTGGCTCTGCGGCCTGCCAATGGCCCTGCGGAACGACCAGTTGCGGTCTCTGACCCCTGGCGAGATCGGGGCCGAGGGTCAGCGTCTCCGGTGCCCGTCCGTCTTCGCTGATCGAAAGCGACAGGGCCCCGCCCGCGTACCAGTGCCAGACCTCCGCCGCATCGACACGATGCCAATGCGACCGCTGTCCCGACTTCAGAAGATAGTAAATAGCCGTCGAATGTGCGCGGCGATCGTCCGCCGCATCGCGGAAGGTTTCGGTGAAATACCCGCCTTCGGGATGGGGCTCGAGTTTCAGTAGCGCGATGATCTCGTCCGCCGTCAGCGCTGCGCCGGTGTGGTCCATTTCAGAAGCTGTCCTTGCGCCGGCGTGTTTCAGCGAACACATCGACGTCCGATGCGTCCCTCATTCCGATCGTTGAACGCAGATCGGGGCTTGCTGCGCGCAGAAAGGGGTTGGTGGCCTTTTCGAGTCCGATGGTGGTTGGCACCGTCCATTCGCCGCGTGCACGCTTCTCGTCGATTTCTCTGGCGCGCGCGACGAGCGCCGCGTTCCGAGGTTCAACGCTGAGTGCAAAGCGCGCGTTCGACTGGGTGTATTCGTGGGCACAATAGACGATGGTGTCATCGGGCAGAAGCATCAGTTTGTTGAGCGATGTCCACATCTGTTGCGGCGTCCCCTCGAACAATCTCCCGCATCCGAGCGCGAAGAGCGTATCACCGACAAAGGCGATCCTGTCGTCGGCAAAGCTGTAGGCGATATGACCGCGCGTGTGTCCGGGTACCTCGATAACGCGTGCCCGGGCGTTGCCCAATTCGACGATGTCGCCGTCGCCCACGGCGCGGTCGATCCCGGGAATGAGGTCCCTTTCGCCTCTTGGACCTATGACGACACAGCCCGTCGCCTCTTTCAGGGCGGCGTTGCCGCCGGCATGATCGAAGTGATGATGCGTGTTGAGGATATGCGTCAGCGACCAACCCCTGTCGGCAAGTGCCCGTAGAATAGGCTCGACCTCGGGGGTATCGATTGTTGCCGTGGCGCCGCTGGAGGGCTCATGCACAAGATAGCCGTAATTGTCGCTCAGGCACGGGAACTGGTGAATTTGAAGCCCGGTCATTTTGCCTCTCTCATTTCCGTTTCGGCCGCGCCTGCGGGCAATTTCCGTTCTCACGTGACAATATTGCCGTTGTCGACCGATTGTGCTCCTAGCCTAGTGCGACCAGGCTCCAACGTGAACCCGTCGTCACCAGTAACGGGGATCTGATAGGCTTAGCCTCATGCCAATGGATGTGATCGACCTTCGAAATTTTTACGGGCAGCCGCTCGGCCAGGTTGCCCAGCGCCATATCGGCCGCCGCATCGAGGCCATATGGCCCGAATTGCGTGGCCTGAATGTGATGGGTTTCGGATTTGCAACGCCCTATCTGGGTGTGATCGGCGGCAATGCGCAGCGCGTGGTCGGCCTGATGCCGGCCCGTCAGGGCGTGCTGCACTGGCCGTCCGAGGGCAAATCCTTGACCGGTCTGGTCGATGAGAGGGAATTGCCGCTTGAAGATGAAAGCATGGATCGCGTTCTGGTGGTTCATGGACTTGAGGCCAGCGAAGCGATGCGGGTGATGTTGAGGCAAATCTGGCGTGTGCTGGCGCCTGGCGGGCGCCTGCTGATCGTCGTGCCGAACCGGCGTGGCTTGTGGGCACGGCGCGAAGCGACGCCGTTCGGCCACGGACAGCCATTTTCGCGTGGGCAACTGACGCAACTTCTGCGCGAGTCGATGTTCAGTCCGTCCACCTGGGAGGTCGCGCTGTTTGTTCCGCCTTTCGACTGGCGGCCGCTGCTGCGCTCCGCGGGGGCCTGGGAGCGTGCCGGACATATGCTCTGGTCCCGCTTTTCAGGCGTCATTCTGGTAGAGGCGACAAAACAGATCTATGCGGCGACGCCCTTGCCGGTGGCACAAAAAGTTGCCCAGCGCGTTCGGGCGCTTGCGCCGCTTCCGGCGCCTGCGCGATCGACCAGTTCTTTTGACAATCGCTAGAGCGCGCGGGCGTCGTGCCGGGAGAGCAGAAAAACGGCGTCTCCGGCCAGCAGGTTGGCAATAACGCCGGGGCGCGACAATCGGCGCACCGTCTTTCCCGTTACGATGACCGAATCCTCGATCTTCAGGCCCAGATCGTCGCAGAGCTTCGTGAAGTCGAGTAGCGTGCAAAGATGGATATTGGGTGTGTCATACCAGAAGTAGCCCAGGGAAGGCGTTTCGGGCATGCGGCCGCTGAGAAGTAGCTGCAGACGCACGCGCCAATGGCCGAAGTTCGGGAATGACACGATGACATGTCGTCCGATGCGCTTCATCGCATGCAGGACTTCCCGAGGATTGCGTGTTGCCTGAATGGTCTGGCTCAGAATGACGTAGTCGAATGCGTCGTCCGGATAGTCGGCAAGGTCAGTATCGGCGTCGCCCTGTACCACGGACAGACCCCGAGCCACGCAGGCGTTGACACCTTCCTGGCTCAGTTCCACGCCGCGTCCGTCGACATTCTTCTTGCTTGAAAGAAGTTCAAGCAACTCGCCGTCGCCGCAACCGACATCGAGCACGCGACTTCCGGGCGCAATCATCTGGGCGATGAGATCAAGGTCGACGCGGCCCGTCGAATAGCCGTTGCCATGGTTCATTGCGCGAGCCCTCGCGTTCGAGCGGCGCTGTCGATGAAACCACGCAGCGTTGCAAACATTTCAGGCTCGTCGAGCAGGAAAGCATCATGACCCTTGTCGGTCCTGATTTCGACAAAGCTTACATTGGCTGCGACAGCGTTGAGGGCGTGAACGATCTGTCTGTTGTCCGAAGTCGGGAACAGCCAGTCGCTGGTGAACGAGACGACACAGAAACGCGCTCTGGTGCCCCGGAATGCATTGGCGAGAACGCCGCCGAAATCGTCGGCAAGATCGAAATAATCCATCGCACGCGTGATGTAGAGATAGGAGTTGGCATCGAAGCGGTCGACGAAAGTCGAGCCCTGATGGCGCAGATAGGATTCGATCTGGAAATCAGCGTCGAAACCATAGGTGATGCTGTCGCGATCCTGCAGATTGCGGCCGAATTTGCGATGCAAAGCGGTCTCCGAAAGATAGGTGATATGCGCCGCCATGCGCGCGACGGCGAGCCCCTTGGCCGGGCTCGTGCCTTCAATCAGATAGGCACCCTGCTTCCATTCGGGGTCAGCCATGATCGCCTGGCGGCCGACTTCGTGGAACGCAATGTTCTGGGCCGAGTGGCGGGCGGCCGTGGCGATCGGGATGGCCGAAAAGACACGATCGGGATAGGCAGCCGCCCATTGCAGCACCTGCATGCCGCCCATCGAGCCGCCAATGACGCAGAAAAGGTCGCGAATGCCGAGCCGATCCAGCAGCGTCGCCTGGGCACGCACCATGTCGCCGATGGTGATCACCGGGAAATTGAGCCCGTAAGGCCGGCCGGTCGCCGGATCGATATCGCGCGGACCCGTCGTGCCCATGCAGCCGCCAATGACATTGGGGCAGACGACAAAAAACCGATCGGTGTCGATGGGCAGGCCCGGTCCCACCATGTGGGGCCACCAGCCCGCCTTGCCGGTGACCGGATGGGTGCTGGCTGCATACTGGTCGCCCGTCAATGCATGGCAGATCAGCACGACATTCGATTTGTCGGCATTCAGCGTGCCATAGGTCTCGTAGGCAATGGTGAACGGGCTGAGGCTGACGCCGGAATCGAGCGCAAGCGGTTCGTCGGCGCCGAAGGTTACCGTGGCGCTCTGCGCCGCGACCCTGCCACCGCCGTAGTCCGGACGCTGCCCGTCCCCAGCACTGTCGATCGTGTTCATCGCGCCTCTGCGCCGTCTTTTGCCCCTGAGTGGTTCTCTGGACCCCTCTGGGCGAGGGTGCATAGCTAGAGATGCACCCCCCAAAATGTCAATGTTTTCTTTGATTTTAGCGGGTTTGGCCCGTATGAATACCGCTCTTGCGGGTCGGGGGAAAGGGGCCCCGCCGCGAGGGGCTTCCCCGCCGAGAGACGCGCATGACGATCGAGACGACCAGCCCTGAGAAAGCGCTTGCCGATGTCCGCAAGGAGATCGACGCAATCGACGATGCCGTTCACGACCTGCTGATGAAGCGGACGGAGCTTGTCGTCGAGGTCGCGGAAGCCAAGGCGCGCGAGGCCAGCGCGGCCGGCGAGGGCAGTTTCATCGCCTTCCGGCCCGGCCGCGAGGCGGAGGTTCTGCGACGGTTGGCGGCGCGGCATCGGGGTGATCTGCCTTTGCGTGTCGTCTTCCGGCTGTGGCGCGAGATCATTGCGGCCATGACACGTATACAAGGACCTTTCCGGGTCGAGGTGTTCGGCGGCGGGGACGACTATGCGCTCGGATACTGGGATCTGGCGCGAAGCTATTACGGCTCATCGACCCCGATGGAGCTGCATGGAACTGCGCGCGACATGTTGCGGCGGCTCGGCCATGATCGGTCGGCGGTCGGCATCCTGCCGGAGCCCGGCAGTCATGCGGGCGGTGACTGGTGGGTGTCACTTGCCATCAACGATCAGCTCGGATTGCGTGTTGTGGCGCGGTTGCCGTTCGTCGAAGTCGGACGAGACGACGACCAGATGCGCGCCTATGTGGTGACGCAGGCCGATTTCGAAGAAACCGGCGACGATACGAGCCTTCTGGTGCTTCTGACCACGGAGAACGTCAGCGAAGGACGCGCCGTGGCGCTGGCGAAAGCCGCGGGTTTCGACAGCATGCGGGTTGACCATGCACAGATGGCTGACGGTTCGGCAACTTATGCGAGTCTTCTTGCGGTGCAGGGATTTGTCGGTACGGACGATCCGCGGCTTGCCGCGCTTTCAGATGATGCGGTTGCGGCGGCACGTGTGATTGGCGGCTATGCCAATCCGCTGCATCGCGAGACTGACGGCGGGTAGGATCATGACACGCCCGACGCCGCAGCCCGGCATTCTCGACATCGAACCGTATGTTGGTGGTCGCGCCAGCGCGACCGGTGCCGGCAAGATTTTCAAGTTGTCCGCGAACGAGACACCGCTCGGCCCGAGTCCCCGCGCGCGCGAGGCCTTTCTTGCCGCTGCCGAAAGCATGGCACTTTATCCGGATGGCGGCGCAGACGAATTGCGCGGGGCGATCGCTTCGCGATACGGACTCAACGCAGAGCGCATCGTCTGCGGCGCAGGTTCCGACGAACTGTTGCACCTCCTTGCGCAAGCCTATCTGGGTGAAGGCGACCAGGCGATCGCGACGGAGCACGGGTTTCTCGTCTATCCGATCGTCACCAAGGCGGCCGGTGCGACCTGCATCCAGGTGAAAGAGCGGAATCTGCGCACCGATGTCGATGCGATCCTTGCTGCAGTCACGCCGCGCACCCGGATCGTGTTCATCGCCAATCCCAACAATCCGACCGGCAGCTATCTGCCGTCCGACGAGGTGCGCCGCCTTCATGCCGGACTGCGCCCCGACATTCTGCTGGTGCTTGATGCGGCCTATAGCGAATATGTCAGCCGCAACGATTATGAAGCCGGGATCGAACTTGTTGCCACGTTCGAAAATGTCGTGATGACGCGGACTTTTTCGAAGATCTATGGGCTTGCGGCGCTTCGGCTCGGCTGGATGTATGCCCCGGCGCATGTTGCCGATGTCATTAACCGCATCCGCGGTCCGTTCAATGTGTCGATCCCGGCGTTGAAGGCCGGCGTCGCCGCGATGCGCGACACCGGCCATGTCGATGACGCGCGTGCGCATAACGACAGGTGGCTCGCCTGGTTGGCGGAAGAAATCGGCAAGCTCGATCTTGTCGTTGCGCCGAGTGTTGCAAATTTTCTGTTGATCGGCTTCCCCGACGAGCCGGGCCGCCGTGCCGGCGATGCTGACATCTTTCTGATGCGGCGCGGCCTGATCCTGCGCCAGATGACATCCTACGGGTTGCCGAACCACCTGCGTCTCTCCGTGGGCACCGAGGAGGCTAACCGGCTGGTTGTTGCCGCGCTTGCCGAATTCATGAGCCGCAAGGGAGGCGCAGCATGAGCGGCGCCGAACCCCATTTCGGGCGCGTGGCGCTGATCGGCCTCGGCCTGATCGGCGGTTCGCTCGGCCATGCGATGAAGCGTCGAGGCCTCGCCGGTCATATCGCGGGCCATGCGCGGTCGGCGGCGACGCGCGCGCGGGCGCTGGAGCTCGGATTCATCGACAGCGCGCATGAGACTGCCGCCGCGTCGGCAAAGGACGCCGATCTTGTCGTCATCTGCACGCCGGTCGGTGCGCTTTCGGCGGTTGCCGCCGAGATCGAACCGGCGCTCAAGAAAGGCGCCATCGTCACCGATGTCGGCTCGGTCAAGGTCGCGGTCGTGCGCGATGTCGGCCCGCATATTCCGGACGGTATCCACTTCATTCCCGGTCATCCGATCGCGGGCACGGAAGAGTCCGGGCCTGACGCCGGCTTCGCCGAGTTGTTCGATGGCCGCTGGTGCATTCTGACACCGGTTCCCGGAACCGATGCCGGGGCGCTTGAAAAACTGAGCGCATTCTGGACGGCCTGCGGCTCGAATGTCGACATCATGGAGCCACGACATCACGATCTGGTCCTCGCGATCGTGAGCCATCTGCCCCATATCATTGCCTACAACATCGTCGGAACGGCAAGCGATCTC
This sequence comes from uncultured Parvibaculum sp., assembly GCF_963975745.1. Classification (NCBI taxonomy): domain Bacteria; kingdom Pseudomonadati; phylum Pseudomonadota; class Alphaproteobacteria; order Hyphomicrobiales; family Parvibaculaceae; genus Parvibaculum; species uncultured Parvibaculum sp. The sequence continues at coordinate 70,561 of NZ_CAXBIB010000003.1, forward strand.
GAAACGGTGACGCAATCCGAGGTCATCAAGTATTCGGCGTCCGGTTTCCGGGACTTCACGCGACTGGCGGCCTCCGATCCGACGATGTGGCGCGATGTCTGCCTCAACAACCGGGAACCGATTCTCGAGATGTTGGCGCGCTTCTCCGAGGATCTGACCGCTCTGCAGCGGGCGATCCGCTGGGGCGACGGCGACGTGCTGTTCGACCTCTTCACGCGCACCCGCGCCATCCGCCGTTCGATCATCGATGCGGGACAGGATTCTCCGATGCCGAATTTCGGCCGCAATCCGACGCATACGAAGCCCGACGGCACGGCCGATCAGTAGAGCGGCGAGAGGTCTGCGACAGCCAGCGGACCGAGATAGAGCCGGCCTTCGTTCATGCTGACCGGCACGCGCACGCGCCCCGGCTCACTTCCCTGAAGCTGCGAGACCAGCACGAGACCAGCCAATGCGACGCGTGCGTCACGCTCGCGCACCAGACCTTCGCGTACCATTGCCTCGAGCAGGCCTTCGAAATCGGCGATCTCGGTATCGAAGCGTCCTTGTGGACGATTCTCTTCATCGAGCGCCATTTCGCCGCTCGCCGTCATGTCGAGCGGTCCCCATTGAACGATCAGATCGGAGACGGCCAGGGTGCCGCCGACGGCGCGCCACTGCTCAAACAGTTCGACGGCGCTCATGCGTTCCACGGGCGGCAGGTTGCGCGCCCGCGCCTGTATCATGATCCGCGCAATATCGGGGCCGAGTGCGCGAATGCTCCGGGTCAGACCCAGCGTGACGACGTCGGCCTGCAAGGCGATATCGAGATCGGGCGTGCCGGTGGGGGCTGGTCGCATATGAAGCTGCAACCGGCCCGCGTCGAGCGTCTCGACGCTGCCCGGATTGCCTCTTTCGTGGCGCGCCTCGACGTTCTCGACGTCTACGGCAAGGCGGCCGAACGACGCGCCGGGCACCTCGACATAGCTGGCCCATGCGCCCTTCATTGTGGCGAACATTGCATTCTCGATCCGGGGTGCCGACGGGTCGCGATAGCGCAATTCCTGCGTGCCCCTCAGATTGACGATGAGGTGGCGCAGATTGTGCGGGAGCAACGCAATTTCGGCCGCCTCTCCCTTCCATGACCAGGCTTCCGGCGTTGTCGGCGCGCTGGCGGTGGGGGACGAAAAACGCGCTTCGATCCGGTAGGGAAAGCCGCCCAGCGAAAGTTCCTGCCAGCCGACGACGAGGCCATGCCCGGGATTCGTCGCGAAAATCTCCAATGCGCCGCGCACCTCGCGCGAGACGGCCGTCCAGTAGACGGCATAAAGCGCAACAAGCACAGCGATGGCGATCGTCGGCGCATATATGTGCCAGCGGCGGGGGCGGGGCGGCCCCATGTCGGTTGTCGGTTCTGTCATCTTGCTTCTAGAGTGTGGCTGCGCGAGGGAGTGCCGCCAGCATGCAGGATTTGTGGGTCTTTGGATACGGGTCGCTGATGTGGCGGCCAGGTTTCGAGCATGAAGAGCGGTATCCGGCGTTGCTCAGGGGGTATCATCGGTCCTTCTGCGTCTACAGTCATGTTCATCGCGGGACGCCCGAAAAGCCCGGCCTCGTCTTCGGGCTCGACGCGGGCGGTGCCTGTCGCGGCGTGGCGTTCCGCGTTGACGCCGCGCGGGCCGAAGAAACGCGGCGCTATCTGCAGGCCCGTGAACAGGTGACTCTGGTCTACAAGGATGTCGTCAAGCCGGTCGAGCTGATCGGCAAGACCCGCAAGGTCGCGGCGCTCTGCTTTGTCGTCGACCGTAGCCATGGACAATATGCCGGGCAGCTGCCGTTCGAGGAACAGGTGCGACTGATCGCCGAGGGCGAGGGGCGCTCCGGCCGCAATCCGGACTATCTCGAAAGCACGGTGCGCCATCTCGACGAGGCCGGAGCGCCTGACGAGAATCTCAGCCGGCTCTGGCACGCCGTAGCGCAGCGTCTGCATCGATCTGCGGCGTCCCGGTGAAGCGGGCAAGCTCCCTCAGGGCGCGGCGGATGCCGGCTTCGCGTGTCTTCGTCAGCTTGACACCGGGCTCGCTCCAGAAACCCTTCATTTCCAGTCTTCCCTCGGCGCGGTGCGCCTTCACGTCGGCGCGGCCGATGAACCGGTCGCCCTCAAGCAACGGCAGCACATAATAGCCGTAGCGGCGTTTCTTCTCCGGCACGAAGACCTCGATGCGATAGTCGAAACCGAAGAGGCGCAGCGCCCGCGCGCGGTCGCGGATCGCCGGATCGAAAGGCGAGAGGAAGCGCATCGCCGCCTGCGGTTCCGGCGCCGCGGCGATATGCGCCTCGATGTCGGCCAGCGCGAGCGCCTTGCGCCGCTCGCCGGTCATGTCGTCGATGCTCACTTCGATAACGTCGCCGCGCTTCAGCGCTTTGGCGGCCCACACCTTTGCGTGCTCTATCGGGACCAGCTTCCAGAAGGCGGCAATTTCCTGCGGTGTTGCGAAGCCGAGGCGGGCCAGAGCCTCCCGGCAGAGAAAGTCGGTCGATGCCGCAAGGCTCGGGCGTTCGCGCCGTACATCGTCCGGGATCACGCGTTCGGCGAGATCATAGACTTTCTCGAAGCCGTCGCGGCGGGCGATGGCGAGTTCGCCGGTGCGCCACAATGTTTCGAGCGCGGTCTTGGACGGGCCCCAGCCCCACCAGGAACCCTTGCCCTTGTCCTCGAAGTCGCGCGCCATGACAGGCCCCTCGCGGCGGATGCGGGTGCGGACATTGCGGATCGTCTTTTCGCCGTCGGGGCCGATACGCTCCTGCCAGCGCGGATTCTCCTCGATCCGCTTCTTCGCCGCCGCGAAGCGATGCCGCCAATGCGGGTAGAATTCCATCGGGATCAGCGAAGCATCATGAGTCCAATGCTCGAAGAGGTCGCGGCGCTCGTGATGAAGATCGGCCAGATGCTCGCGGCGGTATCCCGGTGCACGCGAATAGAGGATCAGGTGATGGGCGCGCTCGACGGTGTTGATCGAATCGAGCTGCACGAAGCCCAGATGCTTGACCAGGGCCAGCGTGCGGTCGGCGCAGAAGTCGGGTGATGCCGCCGCGCTCAACGCGTGGCGCTCGAGGAAGAGGCGCCGGGCCTCGGCGTTGGAAACGGGAAGAGGTGCCGCCATCAGATATGCGAAAGGCCGGGCATCTCGCGCGGCTCATAGACGAATTCGAGTTTCAGCCCATCGGGATCGGCGAACATCACCGCATAGTAGCCATCGCCATATTCGGGATAGTCGGCCGGCGGATCGAGAACGGTCGCGCCGATATCGATCAGCAGCGCATGCAGCCGGTCGACGTCGTGGCGGCTCTCGGCGATCCAGGCGATGTGATGCAGGCCCGGCGAATAGCGGTCGTGGAGGTGGTCGGCGTTCGGCCCCTCGGCCTTGAAGATGCCGACACTTGGCAGGCGGTCGGACGCACCCGTGTGTTCCCAGTCGAAGCCGCGTTCGTCCTCGCGCAAGCGGCGATAGCCCATATAGCCAAGCACGGCGTCGTAGAACCAGGCCGAGGCCCAGGGGTCTTGCACCGTCAGATCGATATGATGGATGAAGCCGCGCACTGACACAGGTATCTCAACTGCATTTCGAAAAGCCGCAGGCGGTGCAGGTTTCGCAGCCTTCCTGCTGCACCATGCCGCGTTCGCCGCAGCGCGGGCAGCCCTTGAGGCGTGTCACCGTCGGATCGCCGCCTTCGCCCGGCGGGCGCTCGCCGGCGACCGCGCGCAGGGCTTCGGTCACCGGGCGGCCGTCCTTTGCGGCGATGAAGCCGGTGTCGATCATGTGCTGTTCGATCACCTCGCCGATGGCGGCCAAGAGGCTCGGCACATAGCGGCCCTTCATCCATGAGCCGCCGCGCGGATCGAACACGGCCTTCAATTCCTCGACCACGAAAGTCACGTCGCCGCCACGGCGGAAGACGGCCGAGATCATGCGCGTCAGCGCCACCGTCCAGGCGTAGTGCTCCATGTTCTTCGAGTTGATGAAAATCTCGAAGGGGCGCCGCCTACCGTCCTGCATGATATCGTTGATGGTGATGTAGATCGCGTGGTCGCTTTCGGGCCATTGCAGCTTGTAGGTGAAGCCCGGCAGCACCGTCTCGCGCTCCAGCGGCTTCGACATGTAGACGACGCCATCCTTCTCGTAGATTTCATGCGTGGCGGGCGCGGCCAGCGGCAATGCCGGCTGCGCGGTTTCTTCCGCGGCAGGCTTCGGCGCCTCGTCGATCGACAGGACCGAGCCGCGCACCTCGCTCGGGCGATAGGTCGTGCAGCCTTTCAGGCCCTTCTCATAGGCGGTGGTGTAGATGTCCTTGAACGCATCGAAGGAAATATCGGCCGGCACGTTGATCGTCTTCGAGATCGAGCTGTCGACATAATCCTGCGCGGCGGCCTGCACGGCGATGTGATCGGCCGGCGCAAGTTCCTGCGCGTTGACGAAATAGTCCGGCAGTGCCGCTTCGGCGCCGAAAATCTCATGGAACTTCTCGACCGCGTGGTCCTGCACGCGTTCCTCGCGCCGCGTGCCGTCGGGCAGCAGCACCTTGCGCGTGTAGCTGTAGGCGAAAACGGGTTCGATGCCCGACGAGACGTTGCCGGCGAAAAGTGAAATCGTGCCGGTCGGCGCGATCGAGGTGACCAGCGCGTTCCGGATACCGTGTTTCGCGACGGCGTCGCGCACATCCTTGTCGAGTGCCGAAACGGTCTCGCCGGCGAGATAGGCGTCGGCGACGAAAAGCGGGAAGGGCCCCTTTTCCTTTGCGATGTCGACCGAGGCAAGATAAGCGGCGCGTGAGAGGGCTTTCATCCAGGCACGCATCAGTTTCAGCGACGCCTCCGAGCCGTAGCGCGCGCGGCACATGATCAACGCGTCGGCCAGGCCCGTCACGCCGAGGCCGATGCGGCGCTTGGCCTGTGCCTCGTGACGCTGTTCGGGCAGCGGAAAGCGCGAGACGTCGATCACATTGTCCATCGCCCGCACCGCGACCTGGACGAGATCGGCAAGCTCGGTTTCGTCGATATGCGCCGCGTCGCTGAAAGGCTCCTTCACGAGCGCAGCAAGATTGATCGAGCCGAGCAGACAGGCGCCATAGGGTGGCAGCGGCTGCTCGCCGCAGGGGTTGGTCGCGCGGATCGTCTCGGCGTAATAGAGATTGTTGCGCGCATTGATACGGTCGATGAAGATCACGCCCGGCTCGGCATAGGCAAAGGTCGCGGCGATGATCTTGTCCCAGAGTGCGCGCGCCTTCAGCGTCTTGTAGACGGTGCCGCCGAAGACGAGGTTCCAGTCGGCATCCACCTTCACCGCCGCCATGAAGGCGTCGCTGACCAGCACCGAGAGATTGAACATGGTCAGTCGGCCGGGGGCCTGCTTTGCCTCGATGAAGGCCTCGATGTCGGGATGGTCGCAACGCATCGTCGCCATCATCGCGCCGCGCCGCGAACCGGCCGACATGATGGTGCGGCACATCGCGTCCCAGACATCCATGAAGGAGAGGGGGCCTGACGCATCCGCGCCAACGCCCTTAACCGGCGCGCCTTTCGGGCGCAGCGTCGAGAAATCGTAGCCGATGCCGCCGCCCTGCTGCATGGTCAGCGCGGCTTCCTTCAGATTCTCGAAAATGCCGGCCATGGTGTCGGGGATTTCGCCCATCACGAAGCAGTTGAAGAGCGTCACGTCGCGGCCCGTGCCGGCGCCGGCCAGAATGCGGCCGGCCGGCAGGAAGCGGAACCCCGCCAGCGCGTCGCGAAAGCGGGCGGTCCAGGCATCGCGTGCCTCCGGCGCCTCGGCGGCGGCCAGCGCGCGGGCGACGCGGGTCCATGTGTCCTCGACCGTCTGGTCGAGCGGCGTTCCGTCCCCGGCGCGGAGGCGGTATTTCATGTCCCAGATCTGTTCGGCAATGCTCTTCATGGGGGCAGCCTAGGCGCGGCTCGGGCGCAAATCAATGTTCTTGCTTTGTCCTGAGTAATCCACAGATCAGCATGGCAGAAGATATTGAAAAACCGGATAAATTCCGGTTTTCCCCGGTTTCAGGCGTGCAGCTATGCGCCTTTTTCCACAGCCCCGGTCCGAGGCGCCGCCTCGGCGGCAAGGCGGGCGGCGGCCTGTTCGATGCGGCCTTCCAGCGTTGTCATGAAGCTCTTGCGATCGAGACCGGCCGGGATCGGCTCGAGGAACTCGATGACGATGGTGCCGGGATGTCGAAGAAATCCCCGGCGGCCCCAGAAGAGGCCGGAATTGACCGCGGCCGGGATACAGGGCACGTCGAGTTGCCGGTAGAGCGCGGCGACGCCGGGCTTGTAGTCGAGCTTGCTCCCCGGTGCGCTGCGCGTGCCTTCAGGGAAAATCACGATCGGGCGTCTTTCGGCCAGCGCTGCCTTGCCCTGGGCGATCAGGCGGCGAATCGCCTGCGAGCCGGCGCCGCGATCGATGGCAATCATGCGCGCTTTCTGCGCGTACCAGCCGTAAAAGGGAATCCAGAGCAGCTCGCGCTTCAGCACCATGGCCGGACAGTCGAGGATGGCGGTCATCGCGATCGTGTCCCACATCGACTGATGCTTGGAAGCGACCAGGACGGCGCCCTCGGGCAGCTTTCCCCGTATCTCGTAACTTGTGCCGGCCAGAAGACGCAGCAGGTGGAGCGTCGTGCGCGACCACCACCGGATCGCCGCACGCGTGCAGCGTCGCGGCAGCATGAAGGCCGGCGTCGCGCCGATCACGGCGACAACCGACATTGCGTAGAATGTGACATTGAAGGCGGCGGAACGGAGCCAGAGCACGGGCGGAATCCTTATGCGGGAGGATGCTCAGGACGAGATTGATGGCTGGCGATAGGTCAGCGTGAGCAGATATTTGGTATATTCGGAAACGAGCAGTCGCGTGGTGCCCGGATAGGCCCACCAGCCGTCAAGATGCAACGTGTCCTGGAAGACCGGATAGGACACGATCTCGACGCTCGGCATCGCGCGGTGCAGTTCAAGCCGCGCGCGGGGCAGGTGATAGGTGCTGGTCACCAGGATGATCGAGCGATAGTCGTTCCTGCGGACCCAGTCGGCGGTTTCGGCGGCATTGCCGATCGTGTTCTCGGCCATGCGGCCGAGATCGACACAGCAGTCAAACTTGGCCGCATCGCCCGGCACGATGTTCTTCAGCGATACAGGTGTCACGTCGGGATGGACGCCGGTGATCAGCAGCCGCGTCCCCTTGCCTTGATCGAGGAGCCGGTAGGCAACGGTGATGCGGTCCGGGCCGCCGGTCAGGGCGACGATGCCGTCGGCCACCGGAACGTCGGCTGGCGGCGTGCGGTGGAGTTCGGCGGTGAAGAGAAAGAAGCCGCCGGCATAGGCAACAGCCAGCAGCGCCGCGAGACCCGCCGCGATCCGGGCGATGCGCTTGCCGGGGCCCTGTCGTCGCGTCCCGTCCGCCGTCATGTCCGCGTTCATCTCCATCGATCGCGCCATCATGCTTCGATACCCGGCGGCCGTCCCCGGCCTTCCGGTTTTGCTCAAGCCTAGCACAGCCGGCCCGGTTGCCGCATAGGATGGTCAGGGCCCAAATCCCGGCGGACGCGGGGGTCAGAGCATCCGCTCGAGGCTGCGCATGACTGTTATCCGGGCGGTCAGGACGGCGACGGCCGCCGCCGCAAACGGCACGGCCGCGAGGACCGGATAGTGCTCCGGCCGGAGGCCCGATATGGGCACCATGAACAACCCATTGCCGCCGTTCGTGACGTTGAGCAGCAGGAAGGTCGCAACCGACAGGGCCAGGCCGATCAGCCCGCCGCGAAAGCCCAGATGCAGAAAATGCCGCTGGACTTCGGCGGCGATGAAGCGGTCGCGTGCACCGATCAGATGCAGCACTTCGACCACTTCGCGGTTTGCCGAAAGCCCGGCCCTGGTCGCAAAGGTCACGATGGCGATGGTTGTTGCCGCAACAGCGACAAGAATTCCATAGGCGAGGAAGGTTGCGGCGCGGGCGGCGCGACGCAGTTCGGCGCGCCACTGGTGGTGCGTGTCGAGCGTTGCGCCGGGGGCTGCGGCGGCGATATTGCGCGAAAGCGCTTCGAGATCGGGCGGTGCCGCCGCATCGACTCGAATATCGATCAGCCGGGGCAGGGGCAGATCGGGGGTCACGTTCCCCGTTCCGAGCCATGGTTCGAGCAAGGCCTCTGTGTCGGCGCGCGACAGGGCTCTCGCCGACAGGATGCCGGGCGTCCGGTCCAGCAGCAGCATCACGGCGTCGACCTGTTCCTCGGGTGCCGTGTCGGGCGAAGGTTTGATCTGCACGGTCAGCGCACCCGACAGATCGCTGGTCCAGTCGCTGGCGACGCGGTCCACCGAAAGTGCGGCACCGAGCGCGAGGCTGGCCAGGAAGCACATGGCCGCGATGACGAGCACGAGGGATATCCCTGTCGCACCGGCAGCCGGCATCACGCTTCGGGTCTCGACCAGAAGGCCTGCCAGCGCTGCACCGGCGCCGCGCCGTTCGCTGTGAAAGGTGGGGGCCGGATCAGGGGGGCGAGGTGCATCAGCCACGGACGGTCAGCCCTCCCTTGTGCAGGACCAGTTCCGGCGCGCCGGCGGCCTCAACCAGCGCCCGATCATGGGTCGCGATCAGCACCGATGTGCCGAGACGATTGAGTTCGATGAACAGACGCAGCAGGCGCTGGCCCATCTCGGGATCGACATTGCCGGTCGGTTCGTCGGCCAGCAGCAGGTCGGGCTGGGCGACAACCGCGCGGGCGATCGCGGCGCGCTGCTTCTCGCCGCCCGAAAGGGTTGGCGGCCTGGCGCTCAGGCGGTCGCCGAGGCCGACCCAGGCAAGCAGTTCCTCGACATCCGGCCGGTAGCTCTCTTCGGCCCGGCCCTGGATTTTAAGCGGCAAGGCCACATTCTCGTAGGTTGTCAGATGATCGAGCAGGCGGAATTCCTGGAAGACCACGCCGATACGCCGGCGTAGTGGCGGCAATTCGGCGCGGGGCAGTGTCGCGATGTCCTTGCCGAACATCGTGATCAGCCCGCGCGAGGGCCGCGTTGCCAGAAACATCAGCTTCAGCAGCGATGTCTTGCCGGCACCGGACGGCCCGGTCAGAAAGTGAAAGGATGCCGGCGCGAGGTGAAAACTCACATCGCGCAGCACCTCCGGCCCCATGCCGTAGCGCATGCCCACATTCTCGAAGCGAATCATGGCAGCGACGGTATCATGGAAAAAACCTGCCCATGCAGAGCGGTCCGGTGAAAAATGGCTTGTCGCCGGGCATTTCAGCTATCTGGCGTGGTCTTCTTAACGCGGCTTTAACCACGGGGCGGCTTTGAATAGGCTTGTGGAAATGCGGATCGCGGCCGGGCGGGCCCGGCTCCGTTTCGGCCCCTGTTGTCATCAACGCCAAACCGAATGTCCCGGATGATCATTACCTGTCCATCCTGCTCGACGCGATACCCGGTGGAGGCCTCCTCCTTTGCGCCGGCGGGACGGAAAGTGCGTTGTGCAAAATGCGGTCAAAGCTGGCATCAGGCCCCGCCGGCCGATCTCGATGCGGCCCCGTCCACGGTCGAATCTGCGGTCGAGGCGCCGCCGGCCGCACCTCCTGCGGCACCGGCCTTCACGGCGGCTGCCACACGCAAGAAGATTTTTGGCGAGAAACCGACGACCGGCCCGGTGGCGGACGGCTCGCCGCCTGCCGACAAGCCGGCATCCGACGATGACGATGTGGTCTTCGCCGACGCGCCGGTTGCGGTTTCCCGGACGGCCGATATCGGCAACCGGTTCCGGGCGCAGGTGCGGCGCGCGGCTTCGATGCGCCGTGGCAAGGCACTCAATGCGGCCGGCTGGGCGGCGCTGGCACTCTTTGTCGGCGGAACTTTGATGGGTGGCTATCAGTGGCGGGCCGATATTGCATCCGTCTGGCCGGCGACGACCCATGTCTATGCGGCGGTCGGCGCCCCGGTCAATCTGCGTGGCCTCGAATTTCGCAATGTCGGATACGAGCGGCAGGAAGAACAGGGCCTGCCGGTTCTGGCTGTCACCGGCGAGGTCGTCAATGTCAGCGGCAAGGCCATTGCGCTGCCGCGTCTGCGCGTCGGGCTGCGTGATGGCGATCAGAAGGAACTCTATCACTGGACATTTGCGCTCGGGCAACCGGAATTGCCGGCCGACGAAGCGGCAAGCTTCATGACGCGTCTGTCAAGTCCGCCGGTCGAGGCGCGCGATATCGAGATTCGTTTCGTCCGCGAAGAGGAAGACGCCGCCGCGCCGGATGCTGCCGCGCCTGACGCGGAATAGACGCTTGAACGGGCCCGCGCCGCATGGCGCCTCCATCCCCGTTCTCTATTCGGCGGCGGAAATCGGCGAGCGCGTTCGCGGTCTGGCGGCGGAAATAGCGGCATCGATGGTGCCGCAGCCGCTGATCATTCCGATTCTCAAGGGTAGTTTCATCTTCGCCGCCGATCTGCTGCGCGCACTCCACGAGGCGGGCATGACACCGGATGTGGATTTCATCAGCCTGTCGAGCTACGGCACCGGGACGCAGTCGCTCGGCGAGGTGCGCATCATCCGCGACACGGAGGTCGACATTGCCGGCCGCGATGTCCTGATCGTCGACGATATCCTGGAATCCGGCCGGACGCTTGCCTATGCGCGCGACCTGATGGTGTCGCGCGGCGCGCAAAAGGTCAGGAGTTGCGTCCTGCTGCGCAAACCTGGAAAGCTGGCGGTCGAGATCACTGCCGATTTCGTCGGTTTCGATTGTCCCGACCGCTTTGTGGTCGGCTACGGGATGGACGCCGCTCACGCCTGGCGTCAACTGCCGTTTGTCGGCTATCTGGAGACATGACGATGGCCCGTATTCTTGTCGCTGAAGACGAGCCGGATGTCAGGACATTCGTCATGCGTGCGCTCAAGGGGGCCGGTCACGCGGTCGACGGTGCCGGTGACGGCAGCGCGGCGCTTGAAGCACTGTCGCGCGCACGCGCCGACGGACGGCCTCATGATCTCCTGCTCACCGACATTCTGATGCCGGTCATGGACGGTGTGTCGCTGGCGCTTGCCGCATCGCGCGATGCGCCGGCGCTGCGCATCATGCTGATGACGGGTTATTCCGATCAGCGAGAGCGCGCGCACGGGCTCGAGGCGATCATCCACGATATCCTGCTGAAGCCGTTCACGCTTGACGAGCTGGTTCTTCGCGTCGCCTCGGTCCTGGACAACGCCGCCTAGAAGCGCTGCAGCAGGCGATCGAGATATTCGAGTTCGATGCGCGAACGTCCGAGTTCGCCGGCGCGTCGGCGCAGTTCCTCGAGGATCTCCCGGGCGCGCTGCATGTCGATCTTGTCGGGCACGGTGACGTCTGCCCCCTGGTTTGGTCCCGACTGCGGCATCGGCCGTCCGAATGGATCGGTACGCGACTGGCCGCGTCCCCGGCCCTCCTGTCGTCCCGCCATTCCCTGCATCAACTGGTCGGCCATGGCTTGTGCGCCGGCGCGCATTTCGTCGATCGCCTGTCCCTGCGCGCCTGTGGCGCGGTCGGCGCGGCCGTCGCCCAGCCGCTCCTCGGCATCCTGCATCGACCGTTCGGCATTGCCGAGCGCTGCCGGAATCTCGGCACCGCCTTCGCCCAGCCGCCGCAGAATCTCGCCCAGCTCGTCGCGCAACCTCTGTTGTGCATCGGCCAGTGCCTCGAGCGATGGGGCCGATCCCTCCCCGCTTTCCTGCGGCACCGGGCCCGGCAGGCCGGCGCCGGGCGTCTCGCCCTCGCCGCCATGCTCTTCCGTGCCGTGCTGCATGGCGCTGAAAGTCTGGTCCATCAGGTCGCGCTGCCTGGCGATCATCTCGCCCATCTGGTCGATGGCCTGCGCCATGGCCGCTTCGCCCGGACCCATCGGCCCGGTCTGTCCGGGCATCTGCAGATTTTCGAGGATCGCCTGGAGCTGCTGAAGCATGGCCTGCGCCTGATCGCGCGCGCCGCTTTGCGCGAGTTCTCCGATGGCGTTGAGCATTTCCTCAAGTTGCCGTCGTTCGACCGTCTGTGCATCCGAGAAGGCATCGCTGAATTCGGGCATGTCGGGCATCGGTCCCTGTTCGGCCGTCAGGGCGTCCATGTAGCGGTTGAAAGCATCCTTCAGCTCCGACATCAAGCGTGCGATTTCGCTTTCGCTCGCACCCTGGCTCAGCGCGTCGGCCAATGCCTTCTGCGCCTCGCGCAGGTCGCGTTCGGCCAGCGAAAGATCGCCGTTCTCGAGCCGCAGGGCGACCGACCAGAGAAGGTCGAAAATGCCTGTCAGATCGGCGTCGCGCCGCGCTTCCGTCAACCGCCAATAGGCGGCGCGCAGCGCGAGATAGACGACCGTGTCCTCGATATAGCGATCGGCATCCTGGGTGAAATTGTCGATAAAGCGCGCAACGCTCGCTCCAGCGCGGGGGTCGAGTGCAAGCCGACGGCGCTGCTCGATGATGGCGCTTGCCAGCGGGTCGACGAATGTGCGGGCCGGCAGATGCGTCTCGACCGGCGCGGCCAGGCCTTCCTGTCCGGCGTCGTCGCGCGCTGCAAGCGTGATCGTCACGGGCAGTCCGGCCCAGGGATGCGGCGTCAGGTCCATATAGGTTTCGCCCTCCGCCTCGCGCGGGCGCAAGGTGGTCAAGGGCAGCTGGACATGCGGTGCCGTCACCCGGGGCTCGGCGGCCGGCCGGGCGTCTTCGGAATCGGCATTGGCGTCGAGGTCGAGTTCGATGCGTGCCTCGGCGCCGGCAACGCCGTAATCGTCGGATACCTTGTAGACGAAGCGCAGCGCACCGGATGCCGATTGCGCCATCGGTTCGCCCCACTCGATCTGTGGCGCGGCATCCGGCGTCACCTCGACATGCCAGTTGCGGATCATGCGGCCGCCCTCGGTCAATGCGAGGTCGGTCGTCTCGGTCAGGACAACGTCGATGGCATGGTTGCCTTCGCTGAGCGTATTCAGCGCCTCGGGTTTTTCCCTTGAGCTGCCGTCGTGGCTTTCAAGAACCGGCGCGTTCCGCAGGCCGTGAACGCGCAATGACAGCATGCTGCCCTGCGGCGCATCGATCGCAACCTGCGTTGCGGGCGTTTCGTCGCCGCGGCGATCGAGATAGACAGGCGGCCTGGCGGTATAGGCGGGCGGGGTGATCCATGCCTCGATGCTAGCCTGTGTCGCCGTGCCGGTACCCGGCAGCAGGGCGGCGGCGATGCGATCGATGCGGCCGGGGCCCGTGCCGACGACGGCGACCACCAGCAGCAGCAGCACGGCGGCGCGCAGCGCGCGCGGGTCGCGTGTGGCCAGTGCCGATTGCGGCAGGCCGAGGCGGAGCTTGCGCAACCGGCCGATCACCCAGTGCCGATGCGCCGTCCACAAGGCCGGGTCGCCGGTCGACTCCGCCGCGACATCCTCATAGGCCGAGAGCGGCGAATGGGTCAGACCGGAGGTCTTTTCGAGATGCCGAAAGGCGTCGGCCCGGGTCGGCCACCTGAAGCCGCGAAAGCCGCACCACAAGGCCCAGACCAGCAGCGCGCCGAAGCCAGCCAGAATGGCCCAGTGAAGCGGCAGCGGCAAAAGGGCAAAGACGTCGAACAGCGACAGGACGACAAAAATGCCGGCAAGCGCGGCCGTCGGCCAGAGAGCGGTCCAGAAAACCTGCCAGGCGATCAGCACACGGGCGATATGCACGCGCCGTTCGATGCGCGGCGGCAGCCGTGCGGCGCGTGTCTCGCTCCGATCATGTTCGTTTCGTTCGGGGCCGGTCAAAGCCTTCCGCCCTTTTTGCCGTCGGTCAGGTCTGCACGGCCGACGACGCCGTCAATCGAGCCAACTGGGGATCATATCCTGTTTCAGGATTGCGTCATAACTGGGGCGTGCCCGCACCTCGGCAAACTCGCCGCCGCGCACCATGACTTCCGGAACCAGGGGACGTGTATTGTAGGTGGAGGCCTGCACGGCCCCGTAAGCGCCGGCCGACATGATGGCCACGAGATCGCCGCTCTTCAGATGCGGCAGTTCCCGTCCCTTGGCGAAGAAGTCGCCGGTTTCGCAAACCGGGCCCACGACGTCGTAGACAATGCGCTGCGTGCCGTCGGACGGCAGCGTCACGGGGCGGATCTCATGAAAGGCGTCATACAGGGTGGGGCGTATGAGATCGTTCATGGCCGCGTCGAGAATGAGGAAGGCTCGGTCGTCGCCGCGCTTTTCGTAGATGACGCGCGACACCAGAATGCCGGCATTGCCGGCAATCAGGCGGCCGGGTTCGAATGTCAGATTGCAGCCGAGATGGCCGATGCTGCGCTTCACCATCGCCGCATATTCGTCCGGATGCGGCGGCACGTCGTTGTCGCCGCGATAGGGAATGCCAAGGCCGCCGCCCAGGTCGATATGGCGGATCTCATGGCCTTCGGCGCGCAGCGCCTCAACCATGCGGGCAACGCGTTCGAAGGCGGCCGCGAAGGGTTCCAGCGAGGTCAGCTGGCTGCCAATATGAACGTCGATGCCGCTGGCGTCGATGCTCTTCAGCGCCCGCGCCCGCGCATAGACGGACGGGGCCCTTTTCCAGGAAATCCCGAACTTGTTCTCCGCCTTGCCGGTTGCGATCTTTTCGTGAGTTCCGGCATCGATGTCGGGGTTGACGCGAAGGGCAACGCGGGCAACGAGGCCGCGGGCATCGGCGAGTGCCGCCAGCAGTTCGAGTTCGGGTTCGGATTCGACGTTGAACTGGTCGATGCCCGCTTCAAGGGCAAAGGTCATCTCGCCCTCGGTCTTGCCGACGCCGGAGAACACGATCTTGTCCGGGGTCACGCCGGCAGCGAGCGCGCGCCGCAACTCGCCTTCCGACACCACGTCGGCGCCGGCGCCGAGACGGGCCAGAGTTGCGATAACGGCGAGATTGGAATTGGCCTTGACCGAATAGCAGATGCGCGCCGGCTGGTCGCGAAACGCGGCAGCGAAGACGGTGTAGTGGCGCTCGAGCGTGGCGCTCGAATAGCAATAGAAGGGCGTACCGATCGCGGCCGCGATATCGGGGATCGGTATATCCTCGGCATGCATGACGCCGTCGCGATAGTCAAAATGATGCATGATGCCGCAATCAGTCGTCGCTTCCGCGCGTCGTGCGCGTTGCACCCATGCCGTCCGGCAGCGGGCGGAAGTCGATCGGCAGATCTTCCTCGCTGATCGCGCTTGTCTCGGGGGCTGGTGCGGGCGTTGCGCCGGCCGGCGGTTCAAGCGGGCCCTTCTTGCCGCAACCGGCAAGGGCGGCCATCAGGAAGATGCCAAGCATGGCGGCCGGCAGGTTTCGCATGATCATCTTCCCCGTCCCTTTCCCGGTTCCTCGCGATCGAGCGCGGCGCGCCAATATGCGGCCGCGGCCCGCACATTGTCGGGTGCCGTGCCGCCGAAGCTCGTGCGGCTTGCCACCGAATTGTCGACGCCCAGAACCGAATATACCTCATCGGTGATACCCGACTCCACCTCGCGCATTTCGTCGAGCGTCAGCCCGTCGAGATCGACACCCTTCTTCTCGGCCCTGGCCACCAGCGCGCCCGTCGCATGATGCGCCTCCCGGAACGGCAAGCCAAGTGTCCGGACCAGCCAGTCGGCCAGATCGGTCGCGGTCGAAAAGCCGCGCGACGCGGCTCCACGCATCGCCTCCTCGTTGACGGCGAGCGTTTCGACCATGCCGGTCATCGCGGCGAGCGACAGCGACAGCGCATCGAGCGCGTCGAATGCCGCTTCCTTGTCTTCCTGCATGTCCTTCGAATAGGCGAGCGGCAACCCCTTCATCACGATCAGGAGTGTCGTCAATGCGCCGACGACGCGCCCGGTCTTGGCGCGCACGAGCTCCGCCGCGTCGGGATTGCGCTTCTGCGGCATGATCGAGGAACCGGTCGTGAAGCTGTCGGGCAGACGCACGAAGTCGAAGCCCGGCGTCGACCAGATGACGATTTCCTCGGCCAGCCGCGAAAGATGCGTCGCGCAGATGGCGGCTGCCGACAAAGTCTCGAGCACGAAGTCGCGATCCGACACGCTGTCGAGCGAATTGCGCGTGGGGGCATCGAAGCCGAGCGTGGCGGCGGTCGTTTCGCGATCGATCGGAAACGACGTGCCGGCGAGTGCTGCCGCGCCCAGCGGACATTCGTTGAGCCGCCGTCTTGCATCCGCCAGCCGTCCGCGGTCGCGGGCCGCCATTTCGACATAGGCCAGGCAATGATGGCCGAAGGTCACCGGCTGCGCGGTCTGCAGATGCGTGAAGCCGGGCATGATCGTTGCCGCATGGCTCTCCGCCTTGCCGACCAGCGCCAGCTGGAATTCCCGCAACTGCCCGTCCAGATGATCGATCGTGTCGCGGATATAGAGCTTGAAGTCGGTCGCCACCTGGTCGTTGCGCGAGCGCGCGGTGTGCAGCCGGCCGGCAACCGCGCCGATCAGCTCGGCCAGTCGCGCCTCGACATTCATGTGGATGTCTTCGAGTTCACGCTTGAATTCGAAACGCCCCGCCTCGATCTCGGCCAGCACCGCGTCGAGCCCTGCGACGATTTTGTCGGCATCCGCTCTTGAGATAATCCCGGTTTCGGCCAACATGGCCGCATGCGCCTTCGAGCCCGCAATGTCCTGGGCGAAAAAGCGCTTGTCGAAGCCGATGGAGGCGTTGATTTCCTCCATGATCCGGTCGGGGCCGGCGCCGAAGCGGCCGCCCCACATCTTGTTGCTCATCGTCATTCTCCGGACGGCCGCTTGTCGGAACGGGAGAGGAAGCGGATTGTCCATGTTTCAGGTCGGAACGAAGTCTATCGCCATTCTGGCGGCCGCCGCCCTTTTGATCGTCGGGGCGGTATACTTGATCGCACAGGGGGGCGGCAACCCGGAGGACCGGGCCGGCGCGCCGGCCCCCTCGGCGCTCGAGGCGCTGGCGGTGGGCGACATGGCCAATTTCCGGGCCCTGGCCACGCCTGCGGCGGTCCCGTCTGTCGTGTTCGAGGGCGACGAGGGTGAGACGCTGACGCTGGCGGCCTTCGAGGGCCGCCTGATCCTGCTCAATCTCTGGGCGACCTGGTGCGGCCCCTGCCGGGAGGAGATGCCGGCGCTCGACCGGCTTCAGAAGGCGATGGGGAGCGAGCGTTTCGAGGTCGTCGCGCTCAGCGTCGATCACCGGGGTCACGATCTCGCCCGGCGCTTCCTTGCCGAAAACGGCATCGATCATCTCGGCTTCTATATCGACCCGACGGCCCGGGCCAATGTGACGCTCAGGGCCTTCGGATTGCCGACGACGCTGCTGATCGCACCCGACGGTCGCGAAATCGGGCGGCTGGTCGGTCCCGCTCATTGGGACAGCGCGGATGCCGTGGCGCTGATTGCAGCGGCGCTCGATATTTCGGCACCCTGATCGTCCGGGTGGCGGATGGCCGTGATGATGTGCCTGTGGTGCGGGGTCAGGCCGGCTGGATGTCGGCGCGGGTGACGAACATGGCGCCCATGACCTGTGCCGGTTCGCTGCCGCCGGCGGTGAGAGGAACCGAGATCGTGTGCCCGACGAGGTAAAGCCGGTTCGACGCGGCGAAAGGCACCCTGAGAAAGATCGGCTTGCGGCCGAAAAAGGCCTTGCGGGTGATGTGGAGCCAGCGCGTCTGGACGGCCTTGGGATCGGTCGGGATCGTGTTTTCCTCGGCGAATTCCGACAGCAGCTTTCCGGTTCTCTCCTCGCCCAGCAGCTCGACCAGCGCCGTGCCGAAGAGCCGTGTACGGAAGTCTTCGCCGCCATCCACCGCCTCGGCAATGATCATGTTGGGCAGGAAGCGCAGAAGGTCGGCCGGCGATATATCGGCGCGGTCGACCATTTCGCGGTTGCCGCGCTTGCTTTCGATGTAGTTGAAGAATTCGATCACGGGCGGATGTTCCGGCGCGTCGATGAACTGCGGCTCGTCGGTCATGCGCCGCGCCCGCTCGCCGCCGCCGAAGCTGCCTTCCGCAATTCCGCCCATGTCTCCGTTCCTCCGCGGCTTTTCGGAGAATTGTGACACGCGGCGGTTAACGAAGTGTCGGCAAGGGCGCTGTGCCGGAACAGGACGGTGCCCGGGCGGATGGGGTCCTAGCGGGTGGGAACGGGCTTTTCGCCGCGATAATCGTAGAAACCGCGCTGGGTCTTGCGGCCGAGCCAGCCGGCCTCGACATATTTGACCAGCAGCGGGCAGGGCCGGTATTTCGAATCCGCCAGCCCGTCATAAAGCACCTGCATGATCGACAGACAGGTGTCGAGGCCGATGAAGTCGGCCAGCTGCAACGGGCCCATCGGATGATTGGCGCCCAGCCGCATTGCCTTGTCGATGCTTTCGACCGAGCCGACGCCTTCGTAAAGCGTGTAGACCGCCTCGTTGATCATCGGCAGCAGGATACGGTTGACGATGAAGGCCGGATAATCCTCCGCATGGGCGATCTTCTTGCCCAGCGTTTCGGCGAAGTCGCGCACGATCTCGAAAGTCGGGTCGTCGGTCGCGATGCCGCGCACCAGTTCGACCAGTTCCATCACCGGAACCGGATTCATGAAATGGAGTCCCATGAACCGTTCGGGCCGGTCGGTCGAGGCGGCCAGGCGCGTGATCGAGATCGACGAGGTATTGGTTGCGATCAATGCGTCTTCGCGCAGATGCGGGCAGAGATCGGCGAATATCTTGCGCTTGACCGCTTCATTTTCGATCGCGGACTCGATCACGATATCGGTGTCGTCGAAACTTTCCATCGAACTTGCGGCCGTGATGCGTGCCAGCGCGGCGTCGCGCTGGGCTTCGGTGATGCGTCCGCTGCCGACCTGCCGCGTCATGTTGCCGTCGATGGTGGCCAGACCCGCCTCGATGCGTTCCTTCGAAACGTCGAAAAGCAGCACGTCGTAATTGGCCAGCGCGCAGACATGCGCGATCCCGTTGCCCATCTGGCCGGCGCCGATCACGCCTACCTTGCGAATTTTCATCTCACTCATCCCGATTGGCGCGGCCGCAACACAGGCCTCACGCGACAAACCTAGCAAAGATTTCGGCCTTGTGCGCCCGATAACGGGCCGAAAATGAAAAACGGCGCCGGCCCTTTCGAGGCGGCGCCGTTTCCGGATCTGCGGGGCCCCGGCAGGGGCCCGGGGATCGTTTCAGAGACCGGCCTTGGTCAGCTCGGCTTCCAGTTCCGGCACCGCCTTGAAGAGATCGGCGACGAGGCCGTAATCGGCGACCTGGAAGATCGGCGCCTCCTCGTCCTTGTTGATGGCGACGATGATCTTCGAATCCTTCATGCCGGCCAGATGCTGGATCGCACCCGAGATGCCGACCGCGATATAGAGCTCCGGCGCCACGACCTTGCCGGTCTGGCCGACCTGGTAGTCGTTGGGCACGAAGCCGGCATCGACGGCCGCGCGCGAGGCGCCGACGGCGGCGCCCAGCTTGTCGGCAATGGTTTCGAGCATGGCGAAGTTCTCGCCATTCTGCATGCCGCGGCCGCCCGAGATGATGATCTTGGCCGAGGTCAGCTCCGGACGGTCCGACTTCGTCAGCTTCTCCTCGACGAATTCGGAGAGGCCCGGATTGTCGCCGGCGGCGATCTTCTCGACCGCGGCCGAACCGCCCTGGCCGGCCGCCGGGAAGGCGGTGGTGCGCACCGTGATGACCTTCTTGGCATCGGTCGACTTGACGGTCTGGATCGCGTTGCCGGCATAGATCGGACGCTCGAAGGTGTCGGCGCCGTTGACGGCGGTGATTTCCGAGATCTGCGCGACGTCGAGCAGCGCGGCCACGCGCGGCATGAAGTTCTTGCCGACGGTGGTGGCGGCGGTCACGATCGCGTCGTAGTCGGCGGCGAGCTTCACCACCAGCGCGGCCAGCGGTTCGGCAACCGGATGCGCATAGAGCGCATCGTCGGCGACCAGCACCTTCTTGACGCCGTCGAGCTTGGCGGCCGCTTCGCCGGCGGCGCCGCAATCCTGGCCGATCACCAGCACATGAACGTCGCCGCCGAGTTTCGAGGCGGCCGTCACGGTTTTCGCGGTGGCGTCGTTCAGCGCCTTGTTGTTGTGGTCTGCAATAACAAGCGTGGTCATCCGATCACTCCCGCTTCCTTGAGCTTCGATACAAGCTGTTCAACCGATTCGACCTTGATGCCGGCCTGGCGCTGCGGCGGCTCGGTCACTTTCAGCACTTCGAGGCGGGCCTTGACGTCGACGCCGTAATCCGAGGGCGCCTTTTCGTCGATCGGCTTCTTCTTGGCCTTCATGATGTTGGGCAGCGAGGCGTAGCGCGGCTCGTTGAGGCGCAGGTCGGTGGTCACCACCGCCGGCATGTTGAGCATCAGCGTCTGCAGCCCGCCATCGATCTCGCGCGTCAGCTTCAGCTTGTCGCCTTCCAGTTCGACCTTCGAGGCGAAGGTGCCCTGCGGCCAGCCCAGAAGGGCGGCCAGCATCTGGCCGGTCTGGTTGCAATCGTCGTCGATCGCCTGCTTGCCGAGAATGATCAGGTCCGGCTTTTCCTGTTCGGCGACGCCCTTCAGGATCTTGGCGACGTTGAGCGGCTCGACCGTCTCGTCGGTCTTGACCAGAATGCCCCGGTCGGCGCCCATGGCGAGCGCGGTGCGGATGGTTTCGGTCGTCTGCTGCGCGCCGATCGAAACCGCGATCACTTCGGTCGCCTTGCCGGCTTCCTTCAGACGCACCGCTTCTTCGACGGCGATTTCGTCGAACGGGTTCATCGACATCTTGACGTTGGCGAGATCGACACCGCTCTGATCCGACTTGACGCGGATCTTGACGTTGTAATCGACCACTCGCTTGATCGGGACGAGGATTTTCATTGAGGCGAACTCCCTGCGCGTTGCCGGGGGCGTCGGAAATCCGGGGGTGTGACCCCGGCCCCTCGGAACCCTGGCGCCGGTCTTGGTGTAGGTCTTTCGGCGCGGCGGGCGGTCCGCGAAATGGCTGTTTCCCTGAGGAAATTCCGCCTGCCTGCGAAAAGCGACATAAGCTGCTGTTGCGGTGCGGCAACCTAGTGGCCCCGCCCCCTCCTGTCAACGCGACCGGAAGGCGCGTTCCGGGCCCTTCAGCGGCTGGCGCCGGGGGTCCAGAGCACGTCGCCCGGTCCCTTGCCGTCCGGGCCCTTGTTGACCCAGCGGGCGGCCACGAAAAGGAAGTCCGAGAGCCGGTTCAGATAATGCAGCGCCGGTCCGCCGACCCGCTCCTCGGGGTTCTCGGCCAGCGCCGCCACCAGCCGCTCGGCGCGGCGGCAGACGGTGCGCGCAAGATGCAGATGGGCGGCGGCCGGGGTGCCGGCCGGCAGCACGAAGGAGCGCAGCGGCTCGAGGGCGCCGTTCAGTTCGTCGATCTCGGCCTCGAGCCGGGTCACCTGGGCCTCGACGATGCGCAAGGGCTCGTAATCGAGCTTCTCGCCGCGGTCGGGGGTCGCGAGATCGGCGCCGAGATCGAACAGGTCGTTCTGGATGCGGGCCAGCATCGCATCGAGCGCCGCCATGCCGCCGGTATGGAGGCGGGCGACGCCGATCGCCGAATTGGTCTCGTCGACGGTGCCGTAGCTTTCGATGCGGAGCGCATGCTTGGGCACGCGCTCGCCGTTTGCCAGCGCCGTCGTACCCTTGTCGCCGGTGCGGGTATAGATCCTGTTCAGCGTGACCATCAGGTGTCCGTCAGCCTTTCGCGAAGGGCAGAATCCGCTTCAGCACATTGTCCTTCAGGACGAAGTGGTGATAGAGCGCCGCGCCGATGTGAAGCAGCACCAGCGCCAGCAGCAGGCGGCCATTGATGCCATGCAGGACATGGCCGATCCCGTTGATCGTGTCGTTCTGCGCGATCTTCAGCGGAATGGTGCCGAAAGCGACCGGTTCGCGCTTCGAGGTCGTCACCATCATCAGGCCGAAGACCGGCTGCAGCGTCACGCAGAGCATCAGCAGGTGATGGGTCGATTTGGCCGTGATCTCCTGCCAGCGCGGCATCGCCGGCAGGGCCGGCCGCGCATGGCCCATCCGCCAGCCGAGCCAGAACACCATCACCACCAGCACGATCAGGCCGAAGCCGAAATGCCAGGTCGCGGTTTCGCGGGCGATGTTGAAGCCGCCATAAAGCATCAGCAGCACCAGCACCGCGGCAACCCAGTGAAATGCC
The DNA here is from genome assembly GCF_963975745.1 of uncultured Parvibaculum sp. NCBI lineage: Bacteria > Pseudomonadati > Pseudomonadota > Alphaproteobacteria > Hyphomicrobiales > Parvibaculaceae > Parvibaculum > uncultured Parvibaculum sp. The sequence goes on from NZ_CAXBIB010000003.1 coordinate 92,718, forward strand.
TTGGAACCGCCGCTGAAAGTTTCGCCCTGCGCCATGGAAGCCTCCCCTTGTTCCCGATCGGGGTACAGCCTCGCCCGGCAGGCGCTGCCGATCAAGCCCCGCCGCGGCTCAGACCGTCTTCCAGCCCCGGCGCCATTGCGCGATGGCGGCGCCGATCTCGTGCGGGCTGTCTTCCTGGATGAAATGGCTGCCCTTGACGGTCACCTCGGTCTGGTTCTTCCAGCTGCGGCAGAATTCGCGCTGCGCGCCGATCAGGATGGCGCCGGGATCGGCATTGACGAAGAGCTTGGGCAGATCGTTGGCGGCCATCCATTGCGCGTAATCGGCGACGAGCTCCGTCACGTCGGCCGGCTGGCCGTCGAGCGGAATCTGGCGCGGCCAGGTCAGGGTCGGCCGGCGGCCTTCGCCCGGTTCGCGGAAGGGCCGGCGATAGACCGCCATCTCCTCGTCGGTCAGCCGGCGCAGGATCGAGCCCGGCAGCACCCGTTCGATGAAGAGATTGTTTTCGAGAATCATCTCCTCGCCGGCATCCGAGCGGAAGGCCTCGAATATGCCGCGCGCGGCCTCGTTCCATTCATGCCAGGCCAGCGGGCGGACAATCCCTTCCATATAGGCGATGCCTTCCACCGCCGCGCGGTTGCGGTTGGCCCAGTCGAAGCCCAGCGCCGAGCCCCAGTCATGGACCACCAGCGTCACGTTGCGCGTCGCGCCGGCCGCGTCGAGAAAGGCTTCGAGAAAGCGGCGATGCTCGCGGAAGGTGTAGCGCTCGGCGCTCGAGGGTTCGAGCTTGTCGCTGTCGCCCATGCCGATCAGGTCGGGCGCGATGCAGCGGCCCTGGGTCCGCAGATGCGGCATCACATTGCGCCAGAGATAGGAGGAAGTCGGATTGCCGTGCAGGAAGACGATCGGATCGCCCGTGCCCATTTCGACATAGGTCATGGCGCGTCCCGAAATCGTCAGCGATTTCTTCGGGTGCTCGGCGGCGGAGATCGGCTGGTCGGTCATGGGGGAGCCTCTGCCGGAAAACGATCATGATACGCCCGCCGGGCCCGCGCCCCAAACGCCAAAAAGGGCGCCTTGCGGCGCCCTTTTCGTACGTTTCCGGGGATTTGTCTGCGGTCAGAAGCTGTAGGCGTAGCGGATGCCGGTATTGGTCAGGCCTTCATTGTCGTCGCAGAGGCCGCCATTCGACATGTGCTCCACCGACAGCATCAACGCGTGCGACTTGTCGAAGCGATAGCCCAGCGAGGCGCTTTCATGGAACTGCGCCCGGCAGCCGAAATTCTTGCTGGTGGCGGTGGCGCGGTCGGTCTCGCCGTCATGCACGGCGCCGCCGAGCGTGAAATCGACGAAGAAGGCATCGGTCAGGTCGAAGGTCCAGCCGAGACCGGCATAGCCGAAGCTGGTGCCGTTGCCGGTGTTGATGGTGCCGCCGATCAGCGGCCGCGGCGCGAAGGCCCAGGCCAGAAAGTCGGGCGAGGCGAAGCGGATCTCGAGATTGATGTCGGGATCGGTCGTCTCATGCGAATTGTGGAAGATGCTCGAATCGTGATCCATCACGCCAATGCGCATTTCGCTGATCAGGCCTTCGGCCGCGGCCGGTGCCTGGACCGAGACGAGAGCGATCGCGGCCATGGCGGCGATCAGGCTTTTGTTGCGAGTCACTTTTTGAACCCCCTGCTTTAAGAATCCCCCGGATGGTGCCGCGATGTTACAGCGCCGCGTTCCGGCATGAGAACGAACTTTTGACCGTCGGGTGTGAATGCGCCCGAGTGTGACCGCGAAAGCCCGATTTTTGGTTAACGTCCCGACGTATGGCTCAGAGATTGACCAGATAGAGCCCGGCCATGATGACGATGACGGCCAGGAACTGCAGGCCGACGCGCCAGCGCATCAGCGTCTGCGAGCGATTCGCGGAGCCGCCGCGCATCATGTTCCAGAGCCCGGCCAGCAGCACGGCCAGCACGGCCAGAAGCGCCAGCGGCGCCAGCCAGGTTACGACGAATTCAGCCATCTCTTCAGTCCTCAATTGCCGCCTTCGAGCAGGCGGCGGGCAATCACCTGGGCCTGGATTTCGGCCGCGCCTTCGAAAATGTTGAGAATGCGGGCATCGCAGAGCACGCGGCTGACCGGATATTCCAGTGCGAAACCGTTGCCGCCATGGATCTGCAGCGCATTGTCGGCCGCCGCCCAGGCGATGCGCGCGGCCAGCAGTTTGGCCATGCCCGCTTCGAGGTCGCAGCGCCTGCCGCCATCCTTTTCGCGCGCCGCGAAATAAGTCAGCTGGCGCGCCACCATGATCTCGACGGCCATGGTCACCAGCTTGCCGTTGACGCGCGGGAAATCGTAGATCGGCTTGCCGAACTGGATCCGGTCCTGCGCGTAGCGAAGCCCCAGCTCCAGTGCCGATTGCGCCACGCCGACGGCGCGTGCGGCGGTCTGGATGCGGGCGCTTTCGAAGGTCTGCATCAATTGCTTGAAGCCCTGGCCTTCCTCGCCGCCCAGCAGGTTCTCGGCCTTGACCTCGAAATCGTCGAAGCCGATCTCGAATTCCTTCATGCCGCGATAGCCCAGCACCTCGATCTCGCCGCCCGACATGCCCTTGGCCGGAAAGGGTTCGTCGTCGTCGCCGCGCGGCTTTTCGGCCAGCAGCATCGACAGGCCCTTGTAGCCCGGCTGGTCATTGGTGCGGCAGAGCAGCGTCATCACATCGGCCCGCGCCGCATGGGTGATCCAGGTCTTGTTGCCGTTGACCTTGTAGACGTCGCCCTCGCGCTTTCCACGCGTCTTGAGGCTCGCCAGGTCGGAGCCGGTATTGGGTTCGGTGAAGACCGCCGTCGGCAGGATCTCGCCGCTTGCGATCTTCGGCAGCCATTTGTCCTTCTGCTCTTTCGTGCCGCCGCCGAGAATCAGTTCGGCGGCGATTTCCGAGCGCGTGCCCAGCGAACCGACGCCGATATAGCCGCGCGACAGTTCTTCGGAAACGACGCACATCGATTCCTTGCCGAGACCGAGGCCGCCATAGGCCTCGGGGATCGTCAGGCCGAAGACGCCGAGTTCGGCCATCTGTTCGACCACCGGCATCGGAATGTAGTCGTCCTTCAAGTGCCATTCATGCGCATGCGGCAGCACTTCGGCATCGGCGAAGCGGCGCATCTGTTCGCGGATCGCCTCGTAGGTTTCCTCGAGCCCGGCATCGCCATAGGTCGCCGCGCCGGCATGGGCGGCGATCAGTTCGGCCAGCCGCGCCCGCACCGCCGCCGTGAAGCCGGCCGATGTCAGCCGCTGCACGGCCGGAGCGGCGCGGAAGGCGGCGACATGCTCTTCCGTCAGGCCCAGATCCTGCGGCCGCACGATCTCGCCCTGGCTCATCGGAATGCCGCCGGCAAACTGGCTGAGATATTCGCCGAACGCCGCCTGCACGATCAGCGCCTCGAATTCGCCGAAGCGCCCTTCCTCGGTCATGCGCGCCGCATAGGCCGCCATCTGGCGCAGCGCTTCCACATAGGTCGCGGCCCAGGCAAAGCCATGCACGGCGAACTGCTCGCGCTCGATGGCGGCGGCCGAGACCTTGCCGTCTGTGGCCACCGTCGCGAAGACCGCGGCCCGCGCCTTCGCCAGCAGCGTATCGGCGGCCTCGACCGCCTGCGCCGTCAGCGTCAGCAGGTCGGCCAGCAGCGCCCCGGAGCGGTCGGCGGCGGGGACGGCGGGCTTGGCGGCGGCGCTTTCGGCAGGGGACATGGGGTGCACTCGTCTTTGATGACTGTGTAAAAAGGGCGGGAAGCGGCGGGTTGAGCGGCGGCCGCCGGCATGGCGCCGCCCTCTCGATGTCTATATATCTCGAAGACCCCCGTCCGGCCAGCCGGGCGGGGTGGATGCGGCGAAGGGCCCCGGCGGCCCGCAAACGGGGGTTCGATGGACAACACCAAGGTTGTCGGCCTTGTGGTCGGGGCGCTGCTGGTGGCGCTTTCGGTGCTGATGCTGGTGCCGATCCTGGCCGAACTGGTCGCCAATAGCGGCGACTGGCCGGCCTTTCTGGGGGCTTCGGTCATCACCGGCTTCGTCGGCGGGGCGCTGATGCTGGCCAACCAGACCGAGGATCGCGATCTCGGCCAGCGCGCGACCTTCCTCGTCACGGTGCTCTCCTGGCTTTCGGTCGGCGCCTTTTCGGCGCTGCCCTTCGCCCTGTCGCATACCGCCATGTCCTACACGGATGCCTTTTTCGAGGCCATGTCCGGCTTCACCACCACCGGCGCCACGGTGATGAGCGGGCTCGACATGACGCCGCCCGGCCTGCTGCTCTGGCGCTCGCTGCTGCAATGGATCGGCGGCATCGGCATCATCGTCACGGCGGTGGCCATTCTGCCCTTCCTGCGCGTCGGCGGCATGCAGCTCTTCCGCACCGAAAGCACCGACCGCTCCGACAAGGTGCTGCCCCGGCCCGGCCAGATCGCGGTCGCCATCGGCGAGGTCTATCTGCTGCTGACGCTTCTCTGCGCGCTGGCCTATATGCTGGCCGGCATGGCGCCGTTCGATGCGCTCAACCATGCGATGACGACGGTCGCCACGGCCGGCTATTCGACGCATGACGCCTCGTTCGGCCATTTCGACAGCGCGCTGATCGACTGGATCGCCATCCTGTTCATGATATCGGGCGCCGTGCCGCTGGTGCTCTACATCCATACCGCGCGCGGCACCGGCGAGACGCTGTGGGGCGACCCGCAGGTGCGCGGCTTCGTCACGCTGCTGGCCGTGGTCTCGGTGGTGATGGCGCTGTGGCTGGCGGCGCGTGGCGACTATTCCTTCTTCACGGCGCTGCGCTACACGGCCTTCAACGTCACCTCCATCGTCACCACCACCGGCTTTGCCAGCACCGACTACACGGCCTGGGGCCCCTTTGCGGTCATGGCCTTCCTGTTCCTGATGTTTCTCGGCGGCTGCACCGGCTCGACCTCGGGCGGCATGAAGATGTTCCGTCTGCAGGTGCTGGCCATGCTGCTCAGGACGCAGATCCGCCAGACGCTTTTCCCGCATGTCGCCCAGACGCTGCGCTACGGCAACCGCACGGTCAGCCGCGACATCGTCTTCTCGGTGGCGCTGTTCGTCTTCGTCTATCTGGCCTCGATGGTGGTCGTCGCGCTGGCGCTGGCGGCCTTCGGTCTGGATTTCATCACCGCGCTGTCTTCTGCCGTCTCGGCCATCGCCAATATCGGTCCGGGCCTCGGTGCCGTGGTCGGCCCCGCCGGCAATTATGCGAGCCTGCCCGACGGCGCCAAGATCGTCATGGCGCTCGCCATGCTGCTCGGCCGCCTCGAACTGCTGACGGTGCTGGTCATGTTCTCGAAGGATTACTGGGAGCGGTAAGGGGGCGGATGGATGTCTTGACGGGAAGACATCGATATATATCATATTAGGATATGATATGAACAAGCGGTCCGCGGATCACACGCTGGCGTTCCTGTTGGCTTTCGACGGGCGTATCCATCGTCTGGAGAAAGGCTACTGGATCGGTTTCGAGATCAAGCGTGTCGGGGCACAGCGGGGACGGCCGCACGGACTGTCTTGTTCGTTGACGCTGCATGGGCCGGACGGAGGCGAACGATCACTGGCACCGGACGGCCGACGATCCCGGCAGGCCATATGTGTTCAGCGATGCGGATACGCTCCTTCGGGATTTCTTCCGTGAAGTCTGGCGCGTGCTGGCAGATTGTCGGTGTGGACGACATGGCAATTGGCGTTGAGCAAAAGAGGCGAACATGACCGCAGGACGATACAAGATTCAGAGCATGAAATCGCTGGAGCGGGAGATGCGCGCCGTCGCGCGCGGCGATAAGCCCGCCCCGGCCGATGCCGCAGTGCCGAGCTTTGAATCCGCCGAAGTGCTGATGCGCCTGCTCTCGCCGGAGAACCGCGCCTTGCTTGCGCTGATCCGTGACCGCAAGCCGAATTCGGTCGCCGAGCTGGCCGCGATGAGCGGCCGTGCCCAGCCCAATGTGACGCGGACACTCGCCAAGATGGTCGCGGCGGGCTTCGTCAGGATGAAAGTGGACGGACGGCGCAAGGCGCCGCGCCTCGCCATGCGGAAGATCAAGGTCGAGATCGACATCTGCGCGGATGGCGACAAGTTGCGTGTTGCCTGACCATTATCCGGAGCGGTTGCGCATGACGAAATCGAAATCCCGCGAAGCGATTGCGGTGCGGCGGCTTGCAGACCTTGAAGACTACCGCCTCGCCGCCGCTGTTCTTCTGCGCGTCCGCGACGGGCGGGAGCAGACGCATTATGCCGCCGACGTGCGGAAAGCGCTCGGTCTGAACGACTGACGGGCAGCCCCGCGAATGAGAGCCCCTAAAGGCTCTCATCCGCTTCCTCGGGCACGGTCAGCGGAATTTTCAGATAGCGCTTGCCGTTGTCTTCGGCCGGCGGCACGTGGCCGGCGCGGATATTGACCTGGATCGAGGGGAGCAGCAGCACGGGGGCGGCCAGCGTTGCGTCGCGCTTTTCGCGCATGGTGACGAAGTCGTCCTCGGCGACGCCTTCATGGACATGGATGTTGGCGGCGCGCTGTTCGCCCACCGTCGTTTCCCACACATAATGGTCGCGGCCTTCGGGCTTGTAGTCGTGGCAGAGGAAGAGCCGCGTTTCCGGGGGCAGCGCCAGCAGCTTCCGGATCGAGCGGTAGAGCGTGCGCGCATCGCCGCCGGGGAAGTCGGCGCGGGCCGTGCCGTAATCGGGCATGAACAGCGTGTCGCCGACGAAAACCGCGTCGCCGATCTTGTAGGACACGCAGGCCGGCGTGTGGCCCGGCGTCGCGATCACCTCCACCGACAATTCGCCGATATGGAAGGTCTCGCCTTCCTTGAACAGATGGTCGAATTCGCGCCCGTCGGTCGGGCCCTTCTGGTTGAAGATCGGCGTGAAGATCTTCTGCACATTGTCGATATGCGCGCCGATGCCGATCCTGGCGCCGGTCTTTGCCTTGAGATACTGCGCGGCCGAGAGATGGTCGGCATGGGCGTGCGTCTCGAGGATCCATTCGATCCGCGCCCCGGCCTTTTCGGCGGCGTCGAGCAGTCTGTCGGCGCTGGCCGTGGCGACCTTGCCCGATTTCGGGTCGAAATCGAGGACGGGATCGACAAAGGCGGCCGCGCGGCTCGCCGGATCGACCACCAGATAGCTCACCGTATTGGTGGCCTCGTCGAAAAAGCCGCTGATTTCCGGCTTGTTTGCGTTGGTCATGGTCGTCTCCTTCATCCGTTCCGGGCCGGGCCCGGGTTCATCTCTTGACAAATATATTAGAAGTGTCTAAATTAGCAAGATCTAAAACAAAAGAACCGGAAAAGGCCCGTTTCGATGCGAATGATGAAGAGCGACATGACCATGCTGGCGGCAAGCGCCGGTCAGGCGGCGCGGATGCTGCGCCTGCTGGCCAATGAAAAGCGCCTGCTGGTGCTTTGCGCGCTGGCGGTGAAGGGCGAGGCCAGCGTCAGCGAGCTTGCGGCCGAAGCCGGTCTCGGCATGTCGGCGCTGTCGCAGCATCTTGCCAAGCTGCGCGAGGACGGCCTCGTCGCCACGCGCCGGCAGGCACAGACGGTCCATTACCGGATCGCCGATCCCGACGCCGCGAAGATCCTGAAGACCCTGAAAGACATCTATTGCGCCTGATGCGCGCCCCCGCGCTTCCCGCGCCTCAAAGGAGAAAGATCATGAGCCTCAAGACACTGACCCCCGAAGAAGCCAAGGCCCTTGCCGCGCGCGGCGCTGTCGTCATCGATGTGCGCGACGCCGACGAATTCGCCCGCGAACACATCCCGGGCGCCCGCAATGAGCCCCTGTCGGCGCTCGGCGCCGGCCCGGCCGCCGGCAATGCCGATATCGTCATCTATCACTGCAAGTCCGGCATGCGCACCAAGGCCAATGCGCCGCGGCTGGCCGCTGCGCGTGCCTGCGAGGCCTATATTCTCGAAGGCGGCATCGAGGCCTGGAAGTCGGCCGGCCTGCCCGTCGCCATCGACAAGGGCCAGCCGCTGGAACTGATGCGCCAGGTGCAGATCGCGGCCGGCTCGCTGGTCGTCATCGGCGTCGTGCTCGGTGCGGCTCTCCATCCGGCCTTCTATCTGCTTTCGGGCTTTGTCGGCGCCGGTCTGGTCTTTGCCGGCGTCTCCGGCTTCTGCGGCATGGCGCGGCTCCTGACCGTGATGCCGTGGAACCGCGCGCTGCGCGCCTGAGCCGGAGCGCGGGGCCATGGAGTTCGCCGCCGTCGATCTGATCACGCTGGCCGCCGGTGCGCTGGTCGGGCTGACGCTCGGTCTGATCGGCGCCGGCGGCTCCATTCTGGCCGTGCCGCTGCTGGTCTATGTCGTCGGCGTCGCCTCGCCGCATGTCGCGATCGGCACCGGTGCGATTGCCGTCGGCGCCAATGCGCTGGCCGGCGTCCTGCTCCATGCCCGCGCGCGCACGGTCAAATGGCCCTGCGCGCTGGTCTTTGCCGTGGCCGGCGTCGCCGGCGCCTTTGGCGGCGCGCGTCTCGGCAAGATGGTCGATGGCGATCTGCTGCTCGGGCTGTTCGGCCTCGTGATGATCGCGGTCGGCATCTCGATGTTCCTGCGCAAGGGCGCGGGCGGCAATGCGGATGTGCATCTCGACCGCGCCTCGGCGCGCGCGCTCTTGCCGTCGCTGGTCGGCTACGGCTTCGCGGTCGGTCTGCTGTCGGGCTTCTTCGGCATCGGCGGCGGCTTTCTGATCGTGCCGGGTCTGATCGGCGCCACCAACATGCCGATCCTGTTCGCGGTCGGCTCGTCGCTGGTTTCGGTTTCGGCCTTCGGCTTTGCCACCGCCTCCTCCTATGCGCTGGCCGGTCTGGTCGACTGGCACGCGGCCGTGCTGCTGCTGGCCGGCGGTCTTTTCGGCGCCGCGCTCGGCGTTGCCCTTTCCCGCCGTCTCGCCGCGCGCAAGGCGCTGCTCGTCCAGATCTTCGCCGGCCTCGTCATCGCCATCGGGCTCTATGTCGCCGGGCAGGGGGCGATGGTGTTTCTGTAAGACGGCCGGTTAATCCGTACCGGGAACAAGCGCCGTCGCCGGCAGCCGAATCGGCGCCGCCCGCCCGCCGGCGCCGCCCGGACCCCCGGGGACAAGTTTTTCTGACCGTGCCGCACCCGCTGCACCTGCGAAGGCCAACGGGGCCGAGAGCGGGGATAAGTGGCACTTGTCCCCGGGGGTCGGCCCGGGGACAAGTCCATTTGTGACATTTTTTTGACAGTTGCGTGACAGAGGGGGGGTCTGCTGCCGATTCCGCTGTCACATTGGCGCCACTCAGGCGGCCTTCCGGCCCGCCTCGACCGTGTCCTCGAAGGTCCTGAGGCCCGGCCGCGCGGCCGACACCAGCACCGCCATGTTGCCCGGCAGGTGCTCGTTCTTCCACATCTTGTCATGCGCCAGCGGAATGTCCGCCCACGGAAAGACCTCCGACATGCAGGGGTCGATGCGGCGTTCGATGACGAGCTGGTTGGCGGCGGACGCCTGTTTCAGATGCGCGAAATGCGAACCCTGGATGCGCTTCTGGCGCATCCAGACGAATCGGGCGTCGAATGTCAGATTGAATCCGCTGGTGCCGGCGCAGAACACCACCATGCCGCCGCGCTTGGCGACCATGCAGGACACCGGAAACGTCGCTTCGCCCGGATGTTCGAAGACGATGTCGGGGTCGATGCCCTTGCCGGTGATGTCCCAGATCGCCTTGCCGAACTTGCGCGCCTCCTTCATGAAGTCGTTGAACTCGGCCGAGTTGACCTTCGGCAGCTGGCCCCAGCAATTGAAGTTCTTGCGGTTGATGACGCCCTTGGCACCCATCGACATCACGAAGTCGTGCTTGCTGTCATCCGAAATGACGCCGATGGCATGTGCACCCGCCGTCGCGCAGAGCTGCACGGCGAAGGAACCGAGGCCGCCGGATGCGCCCCAGACCAGCACGTTCTGGCCCGGCGCCAGAATATGCGGCGCATGGCCGAACAGCATGCGATAGGCGGTCGCCAGCGTCAGCGTGTAGCAGGCGCTCTCTTCCCATGTCAGATGTTTCGGGCGCGGCATCAGCTGCTGCGATTGCACGCGGCAGAACTGCGCGAAGGAACCGTCCGGCGTTTCATAGCCCCAGATGCGCTGGGAGGGCGAGAACATCGGATCGCCGCCATTGCATTCCTCGTCGTCGCCGTCGTCCTGGTTGCAATGGATGACGACCTCGTCGCCGACCTTCCAGCGTTTCACCTTGGCGCCGACCGCATAGACGATGCCCGAGGCATCCGAGCCGGCGATGTGATAGGGCTGCTTGTGGACGTCGAAGACCGAGATCGGCGTGCCGAGGCCGGCCCAGACGCCGTTGTAGTTGACGCCGGCCGCCATCACGAGCACCAGCACCTCGTTGGAATCGATCTCCCAGGTCGGCACGGCTTCCACCTGCATCGCCTGTTGCGGCGGGCCTTCGCGGTCGCGGCGGATGGTCCAGGCATACATCTTCGCCGGCACATGGCCGAGCGGCGGGATCTCGCCGATCTCGTAGAGGTCCTTTTTTTCCGTATACGTCATAACTCCACCTCGTCCGCGTTCCGGGGCCGCTCGATGGCGCGGATCATTGGCATTTGACGCTGCGGATGCAAGGCATTTTTGCACTGCAATATCGCGTATTTGCGGCGGAAATGCTGGAATCCTGCGGCTTCTTTGACATGGCGGAAACGAAAATGCGGAGTTATACTCCGCATCGAGGATCTTTTTGGGAGGAGAGAGCCGCATGAGTTTCAGCAAGCAATATGCGATCGAACTCGAAGGCAGCCACTGGGCCGTGCCGCAGGGTTTCGACGTGATGTTCAACTGGGAATACGATCCCGAACGCGCCGCGATGATGGGTCTCTATCGCAAGGGCGTCGAGATGCAGTGGGATGCCAATACGCGCATCGACTGGAGCCAGGAGCTCGACGAGGATAATCCCGAGCAACTGCCCGACGAGATGCTGCCGATCAACGGCATGGCGCAGTTCGAGAAGATGTCGCGCAAGGAGAAGGCCAATGTGCGCAAGCATTTTCAGGCCTGGCAGCTGTCGCAGTTCATGCAGGGCGAGCAGGGCGCGCTGATCTGCACCGCCAAGATCGTCACGCAAGTGCCGGACATGGATTCGAAGTTCTATGCCTCGACACAGGTGATCGACGAAGCGCGTCATGTCGAAAGCTACAAACGCCTGCTCGAGAAGTTCGCGATCGTCTATCCGATGACGAAACCGCTGCAGGACCTGATCGAACAGACGCTGCGCGACAGCCGCTGGGACATGACCTATCTCGGCATGCAGGTGGTGATCGAGGGGCTGGCGCTCGCCTCCTTCGCCCAGATCCGCGACAATGCGCAGAACCCGCTGGCCGCCGCCGTCAACGCCTATGTGATGCAGGACGAGGCGCGGCATGTCGCTTTCGGCCGTCTGGCGCTGCGCGATTTCTATCCGAAGATCTCCGAGAAGGAGCGCGACGAACGCGAGGAGTTCCTGCTCGAGGCCAGCTACCTGATGCGCGACCGCTTCGATGCGGTCGAGGTGTGGAAGAATCTCGGCCTCGACCCGGTCGCCTGTGGCGAGCACATGTATCATTCCGGCTTCATGCAGACATTCCGCAATTCGCTGTTTCAGCGCATCGTGCCGATTGTCAAGGATGTCGGCCTCTGGGGTCCGCGCATCCGCAAGGGATACGAGGAAATGGGCGTGCTGGCCTATGCCGACCAGGATGTCGATGCCATGCAGCAGGCCGACGACAATATCGCCCGCGAATTCGATGCGCGCCGCAAGCATATAGAACGCATCGCGGCACGTGCCGGCGGGCAGGCGACGGCGGCTGAATAAGCGTCGCTGCGAGTTTTTCTATCGATGAAAAATCGCCGCGTGGAATTTTTCCACGCGGCGATTCTGATTTTGGTGCCGTCAGTGTGTCGGTCCTACCAGAGACCATGCTTCTGCACTTCGGCGCGGCCGACGACCATGTGATGCACTTCGTCGGGACCGTCGGCAAAGCGCAGGTGGCGCATGTCGGTATACATGTCGGCAAGCGGCGTCCATTGCGAGATGCCGGCGGCGCCGTGCATCTGGATCGCCTGGTCGATGATAAGGCAGACCTTCTCCGGCACCATCGCCTTGACCGCGCTGACATAGACCCGGGCTTCCTTGTTGCCCAGCACATCCATCGCCTTCGCAGCCTGAAGGACGGCAAGGCGCATCGCGTTGATCTCGATGCGGGCGCGCGAGATGATCTCGAGGTTGCCGCCGAGCTTTGCAATGGGCTTGCCGAAGGCCTCGCGCGTCGCGGCGCGCTTCACCATCAGTTCCAGCGCCTTTTCGGCCTTGCCGATCGAGCGCATGCAGTGATGGATGCGGCCGGGCCCCAGGCGAACCTGGCTGATTTCGAAGCCGCGGCCTTCGCCGAGCAGGATGTTTTCCTTCGGCACGCGCACATTGCTGAAGCGGATATGCATATGGCCGTGGGGCGCGTGGTCCTTGCCGAAAACCTTCATCGGCCCCAGAATCTCGACGCCGGGCGTGTCGATCGGCACGAGAATCTGCGACTGCTGCTTGCTGGGCGGGGCGTCGGGGCTCGTGCGCACCATCACGATCATGATCTTGCAGCGCGGGTCGCCGGCGCCGGAAATGTAGAACTTCTCGCCATTGATGACCCAGTCGTCGCCATCGAGCACGGCGCTGGTGCGCACATTCTTGGCGTCGGAACTCGGCACATCCGGTTCGGTCATCGCATAGGCCGAGCGGATCTCGCCATTGAGCAACGGCTCCAGCCACTTCTTCTTCTGCGCCGGCGTGCCAACGCGCTCCAGCACCTCCATGTTGCCGGTGTCGGGCGCGCTGCAATTGAGAGATTCGGAGGCCAGCGGCGATTTTCCGAGCTCGACGGCGATATAGGCATAGTCGAGATTGGTCAGGCCGGAGCCGATTTCGGAGTCCGGCAGGAAGAAATTCCAGAGACCGGATTCCTTGGCCTTGTTCTTGGCGCCTTCCAGCAGCTCGAGCTGGCGCGGGTGCCAGGACCAGCGGTCGGTCTTCTCGTCGTTGAGGCGGAAAAATTCCTCGGTGATCGGCTCGACATTTTCGGCGATGTGCTTCTGTACGGCAGCCATCAGCGGCCGCGCCTTTTCCGACATCGCCAGCTGAAACAGGTCTTGATTGAGGTCTGACATGAATTCCGTCCATCCGTTGCGTTTTCAGTTTCGATGCGCGCAGGTTAACCCGTCCGGCCGCGGCGCGATATCCTAAGTCTTCTTCCGAAACGATTGGCCGGACATGCGCGGCCCCCGCAATCGCGAGACTGCTTTCATTTCGCCGGTAAGCCATGCCGTGAAGGCGCGGATCTTCGGCCTGGCGGCATCTTCGGGCCGATGCACGAGGTAATAGGAGGAGTCCCCCGGCACTTTTTTCTCGAACGGACGGACCAGGCGTGGCGGAAGGTCGGAGATCCAGATGAGCGGCGCCATGCCGAGTACGACGCCATGTCCTTCCGCTGCGGCCTGAAGGGCGGCGGGCACCGTATCCACCCAGAGTTCGCCCGCCGGCTGCAGGCCGGGAACGCCAGCTGCCTTCAGCCAGTTCGCCCAGGCGTCCGGCCGGGGAAGGACATGAATGAGAGTCTGCCGCGCAAGGCCGGACGGCCCGGTGATTTCGCCCGCCAGTTCGGGCGCGCAAAGCACTTCGCCGCGGATGTCGAGGAGCTTCTTCGAAACGAGACCCTGCTCGGGCCTGCGGAGATTTCTGATGGCGATGTCCACCGGATCGCGCGCGAAGTCTGCCAGCCGGTTGGATGTTTCGATGACGAGTTCGATGCCGGGATGTGCCTTGTGAAAGGCGCTGAGACGCGGGATCAGGCAGACGCTCGTGAAGAAGGGAAGGGCGCTCACGCGCAGCACCTTGTCCGTTTCGCGCTCCCGCAGTCGCGCCGTGCCTTCAGTCATTGTCTCGAAGCCCCGGCGTATGAAGCCCCAGTAGAATTCGCCCTCGGGCGTCAGCTCGATCGCGCGTGTGAGGCGCCGGAAAAGCGGCGTGCCAAGCTCCCGTTCGAGGGCGCGAATCTGGTGGCTGACGGCCGACGGGGTGACGCCCAGGGCGTCAGCGGTGCGCCGGAAGCTCAGCGTAAGCGCCGCCAGATGGAATGTCCGCAAGGCCGCCGGCGAAGGGAGATCGTCCATGTAAGTGATCCTGTTTCATGCACAAAATCATTCTAGCTCAATAAATAGGGCGTTATCGGATTTTATAGATGAGTCTTATTCATCTATATGACGGCCTATTCATTTGTCGCGGGCGGCCCGCCGGCCCTATCTCCGTGGTCTCGTCATGTTTGTTGGAGATCCAGGCCATGCGACAGCTCACTTTCATCAAACCCGGTACATTCGAATGGTGGGATGTGCCGGTGCCGGTTATTTCCTCGCCCGGCGATGCGCTGGTCAGGCCGGTCGCGGTGGCGCGTTGCGATCTCGATCTCTACATCGCGAATGGGCGGGCGCCCTTTCCGGGCCCCTTCGCGATGGGCCATGAGATGGTCGGTGTGGTCGTCGAGACGGGAGACCATGTCGCCCGGTTCCGGCCGGGCGATCAGGTCGTCGTTCCTTTCCAGATCAGTTGCGGCGAGTGCGACAACTGCCGCCGCGGCTGGACCAATGCCTGCACCGCAGTGCCAAACCGCGCCTGCTTCGGCATGAAGCCGCTTTCCGGCGTCGAATTCGGGGGTGCGATTTCGGAGCTCCTTCGGGTTCCCTTCGCGGATCACATGCTCGTACAGAAGCCGGACGGTGTTTCGGCGGAAGCGCTTGCGAGTGCGCCTGACAATATTCCGGACGGCTGGCGTGCCGTCGCGCCGCATCTTGCAGCATACCCAGGCGCGGCCGTTCTTGTGATCGGCGGTGCGGCGCAAAGCGTCGGCCTTTATGCCGCGATGGCGGCCGTTTCGCTCGGTGCATCGCGGGTCGTCTATGCGGACACGGACCCGCAGCGTCTCAGGCTTGCGAAGGATGTCGGCGCGGAAGTGATCGAACTCACGCTTGCGCCTGATATGCCTGCGCTTGGATCCTTCCCCATCACGGTGGACGCGTCGGGCGAGGCGGAGGCGCTTCGATTGGCCATTCGCTCAACAGCGCCTTGCGGCGTCTGCACCAGCGTTGCGATCTACTACGAAGACAAGGTCGTTCTGCCGTTCCTGCGCATGTATGGTGCTGGCATCACCTTCCATACCGGCCGCGTCCATGCAAGGCGCGAAATGCCGGATGTCATCGGACACATCCATTGCGGCCATATGCACCCGGAGCGCATCACGAGCCTTATCGTGCCGTTCAGCGATGCGGCCGATGCGATGGCCGATCCGGCCCCGAAGATCGTGTTTCGCAACGATTGGACGTAACCGCCGGTTTCTCTGCTTCCGCCGGGCCTTTTGCAGCGTAGCTGGGGGTGTGATAATCCCCTCGCAACGGTTTGATGACGCGAGGTCAGGCGATGAGCGGGAACGGCGAGAACGGCAAGGGCGGTCCGGGCAAGGACAAGCCCTGGATCTTCCGCACCTATGCCGGCCATTCGACGGCCAAGGCGTCGAACGAGCTCTACCGCACCAATCTGTCGCGCGGCCAGACCGGGTTGTCGATCGCCTTCGACCTACCGACGCAGACGGGCTACGACGCCGATCATATTCTTGCGAAAGGTGAGGTCGGCAAGGTCGGCGTACCGGTTTCGCATATCGGCGACATGCGGGCCCTTTTCGAGGGCATCCCGATGGAGCAGATGAACACCTCGATGACGATCAATGCCACGGCGGCCTGGCTGCTGGCGCTCTATATCGCGGTGGCGGACGAGCACGGCGCCGACCGCAAGAAGCTTCAGGGCACGGTCCAGAACGACATCATCAAGGAGTATCTCTCGCGCGGCACCTATGTGTTTCCGCCCGAACCGTCGATGCGCCTGATCACCGACATCGTTTCCTACACCTACCGCGAAGTGCCGAAGTGGAACCCCACCAATGTCTGCTCCTATCACTTGCAGGAAGCGGGTGCGACGCCGGTGCAGGAACTCGCCTTTGCGCTGGCAACCGCGCAAGCCGTTCTCGACCGGCTGAAGGCAAGCGGCCAGGTGCCGGAGAAGGATTTTCCGCAGGTCGTCGGCCGCATCAGCTTTTTCGTCAATGCCGGCGTGCGCTTCATCACCGAGATCGCCAAGATGCGGGCCTTCGTCGATCTGTGGGAGGAGATTTGCCGTGACCGCTACGGCGTCGAGGACGCCAAGCTGCGCCGCTTCCGTTATGGCGTGCAGGTCAACTCGCTCGGCCTCACCGAGCAGCAGCCGGAAAACAACGTCTATCGCATCCTGCTCGAAATGCTGGCCGTTACGCTGTCGAAGAATGCGCGCGCGCGCGCCGTGCAATTGCCGGCCTGGAACGAGGCGCTCGGATTGCCGCGTCCCTGGGATCAGCAATGGTCGCTGCGCGCGCAGCAGATTCTCGCCTATGAAACCGATCTTCTCGAGTATGGCGATATCTTCGACGGCTCGACGGTGATGGACGCCAAGGTCGAAGCCCTGAAGGCAGAGGCCCGGGAAGAGCTTGCGCGTATCGACCAGATGGGCGGGGCGGTCGCCGCCGTCGACAGCGCCTACATGAAGGAGCGCCTCGTCGAATCCAATTCGGCGCGGCTCGAGGAGATCGAGGCCGGGCGTCAGGTCGTGGTCGGCGTCAACCGCTATGTCGAAACGGCACCGTCGCCGCTATCGACCGGTGCGGGTTCGATCCATGTCGTCGATGCCGGCGTCGAGGCCGAGCAGGTCGCCGCGCTGAAGAAGTGGCGCGCGGCGCGCGACAATGACGCGGTCGAGGCGGCGCTTGCCGATCTGCGTGCGGCGGCGAAGGAAGGCCGCAACATCATGGAACCTTCGATTGCCTGCGCCAAGGCCGGCGTCACCACCGGCGAATGGGGCACGGCGCTGCGCAGCATCTTCGGCGAGTATCGCGCGCCGACCGGTGTCTCCCGCGCCGCGCGCAATGCGCCGGGCGATCTCGATCCGGTGCGCGCCATGGTCGACGCAGTGTCGTCCAAACTTGGCCGCCGCCTCAAGTTCCTGGTTGGTAAACCCGGTCTCGACGGCCACTCCAACGGTGCCGAGCAGATCGCCGTGCGCGCGCGCGATTGCGGCATGGATGTCGTCTATGACGGCATCCGGCTGACACCTGAACAGATCGTCCAGTCGGCACAGGAAGGCGACGTCCATGTCGTCGGCCTGTCGATCCTGTCGGGCTCCCATGTGCCGCTGGTCGAGGATGTGATGACGCGGATGCGCGACGCAGGGCTCTCCGATATCCCGGTCGTTGTCGGCGGCATCATTCCGGCGGATGACGAGGAAAAGCTCCGCGCCGCCGGCGTCGCCGCCATCTACACACCCAAGGACTTCCAGATCACCGACATCATGGCCGAGGTCGTGCGGCTGGTCGACTACAATACGGACGAGGCGGCGTGAAAATTTGTAGCCCCTGAATTCGATCAAGGCGCACGCGCGACGATAAATGGCCGGATGTCTTTCTTCTTCGAACCATGGCGCTCGGTGAAGTGAGTTTCAAAACCCGCCTCACGAATCGCTTTCTCCAATTCAACGGACGAAAAGGTTGCCACGGAGAATGGCGCCTTACCGATCATGCGCATAAACGGGATCGCAAGGCCAACCAGCGGATTCATGTCACCGATACAGGGTGTTTTTGAGATGAACAGTCCTCCCGGAAGCAGCATTTGACGGATATTGCCGAGCGCCCTTGGCAGGTCGCCAGCCAGATGGAGATAGCTGAAGCCGAGAACGGCATCGTACTTGACCTGCTCGGTCGTCAATGTGTCGGCGGTCGCTTGCCGGAAGCTCAATCCGTCCTTCAGTGCGTCGCTGCCCTGACTGGCAAGCTTTTCATTGGCGATCGTGATCATCTGCGCGGAAATGTCGGTGGCGAGATAGTTTTCCACGGCATCTGCAAGTCTTAGGGCCGCTGTGCCCGTCCCACAACCCAGTTCCAGCACACGGTGACAGGGTGAGAGCAGTTCGCGTGTCCGCGCCAGCGTCTTCTCGAAACCAGCAATGTCGGCAATAGGAGAGGTCGCGTATTTTCGGGCCGCCTTGTCCCAGAATTGTGTGTCCTTGCCGCTCATCCACGTCTCCTGAACCTGTCTATGACCTGCGTCGTTTGAGCCCGGCCTGCCGCCCGACCGCCATCTGTTTCGCATATAGGTGGTGGAGCGGAAAGCTGCCGCGCAACGAGTGCGCTCAGGCTGATTGGCCGCGTGGATCACATTCTTGCCATATTCCCATAATGTTTCCGCCGCATTGGAGTCCTTCAATGGCACGGGTCGTTAAGATGTGGCGGGCGTCTCCCTTCTCGATGTTTTGATTGTGGCCGACTCCGCCTGCACTTTTTCCGGTGTTACACTTTTGCCGAGTGTTAACGCCGGTTGCGTCAGGAAAGGGCTGGTCGATGAGTGATGGTTTCGATGCGGGTGGGACGCAGGGCAAGGGACAGACGGCCTATCATTATGGCCGCGCCGCCGAGCCGCTGCCCGAACTTCATGTATTTTCCAGACTTTCCGAGCTCGATGCGGCCTATGCGGCCGAACTGGCGCAGCGGCGCGCACGGCAGGAAACGCTGGAGCGCGAAGTCGTCGAGCTTGCCAAGCGCCTGTCGGCGCCGCTCGAGAGCGCCGCGGCCGAAGCGCCGAAGCGCAAGGGCTTCTTCAGCCGGAGGGCAAAATCATGAGCGCGACGACACTCATTCCCGAAGACACGCGCGCACAAATTTCGCGCAATTATGTCGCCAGCGAACGCGAGGCGCGTTTCGCCTCGTTTCATCTCTTCGCCTTCATCCTGATCGGGCTCATCGCCGCCGGCGCGCTTGTCGTCGATTATGCGATCGTCAGCGAATTCTGGACGCGGGCGCTCGCCAATGAATTCCTCGAACTGCCGGGCGCGCTCGGTTCGTCGGTTGCCTTCAAATCGATGCAGGTGCTGTTCGCCACCGTCGCCGCGCATATTCTCTATGAACAGCTCAGCGCTTTCGGCAAGGCCGTTTTCGTCCGCATCGTCTTCGTGCTGGCGCTGGCCATGCTGCTTGGCGTCGGTGTGCTGCTGGCATTGATGTCGCTGCCCAATGGCATTGCCGCGACCAGCGATGGCGTTGTCGGTGGTTCGCTCAGCAATGCGCTTGCCGGTCTCGGTATCGCCTCGACGGCGACACAGGAAACCGGCCGGGTCGCTTCCGAGGTCGATCAGATGCGCGGCTGGCAGCCGCTGGCCTGGCTTGCCTCGCTCGGGATCGTGTTTCTCGTGGTGACGGGGGTTGCTGCCCTCTGCATTCATTATGCGGTCGTGGCGCTGCGCCGCGTCTTCCACGCGCGCGACTTCAAGCATCGCCGTGTCGCGATGGAGCAGCTCGCCGCGCTCGAGGCCGAATATGACAGCAATCGTCACGCGCTGGCGGAGATGGAGGGGCCGGAGAACCGGCGCCATCTGCTCTGGACGGGTCTGATGCGCGAATGCCGGTCCTATGAGCAGGGGCTCGAAGATGCGCGCCGCAACGGCGTTGCGGCGCTGCCGCGCAGCGGACGCGGCTTCCTCGGATTGCGCAAGGACAAGGCGCTTACCAGCGGGCTGGGCGGTGTCGACCGGGTCAAGGCCTGCGAGGAATCACGGCATCTCGGACGCTATGAAAAGCTGTTCGACGACTGGTGGGAACGCCGCTCGCGCAATGCGATGAAAGCGGGGCCGGCGCGTCTGGAATCGGTCCGCGAACCTTTCGGCGAAATCCTGCCGCCGCGCGGGTCGCGCCGCCTTCCCGCAGGCGAGTGACCGTCATGCGGGTTGCCGTCACATTCGGACTTGCTGCCGTCCTGCTTTCGACACCATTTCTCGCCGTCAAGGCGGATGCGGTCGACGCGCCGCAGCGGCCACAGACAGTCATCATCGGGCTCGATCTCTCCAAGAGCAATCCGCTGGTCGACGATGCAGCCTATGCCGCGCGTGTTGCATCTCGCCTGACATCGGAAATCGACAAGTTGCCGGTGCGTTCGCGCGTCATGGTGCGGAGCTTCGGGGCCTATGATTCCTCCGCCAATCCGCTCAAGATCGACGAAGTCATTTCGGCACGGGCACGGCCCGAATCGGTGGCGGAAGGCATTTCGGCTCTGGTCGCGGCGCTGCCGCAACTGGTCGCCGAGGGCAAGCTCAAGGCGCAGGACTGGACCTTTATCGTCTCCTTCATGGAAACGATGTCGCATCAGGTCGATTGCGCGGCCAGCGATGTGCGGATCATTCTGCTGACCGACGGTTTCGAGGATTCGAGCGATGCCCGGATGCTGCGCGGTGCTGCGCTGCCGAAGCCCGAGCCCTATTTCAGTGGCTGCAGCGAACTCATGATCCTGGGAGTCGGCCAGGGCGGCGGTAGTCCGGCGGTCACCAAGCGGGCGCGCGAGCAATGGAAAACATGGTCGGATGCTGCGGGTTTCACGCGCTTCACGGGCCTTTACGACTGGTGAAGCGGTTTTGACGCGGTAGCCCCGCCCCTATAGGGTCCGCGCGGATTTTATCCCGCGCACAGGCCTTGCCATGGAAGTCGCCCTCGGTCTTGTTCTGCCGATCTTCGGTGTCATCGGCTTCGGCTACGCGGCCGCGCGATCGAAGCTTCTCGGTCCGGCGGCGATTGACGGCCTCGACACCTATGTCTTCAGCTTCGCCATGCCGGCGCTGCTCTTCCGCAATCTTGCGCATACGGAATTTCCGGCGACATTGCCCTGGGGTCTGTGGGTTTCCTATTACGGCGCGATGCTCGCCGTCTGGGCGGCCGGTTCGCTCGTCGCCTTCTTCCTGCTGCGCCGACCATCCTCAGATGCGGTGATGCTGGGGTTCGGCTGCGGGCAGGGGAACACGATCATGCTCGGCCTGCCGATCATCCTGACCGGCTTCGGGCCGGAGGCGGGTACACCGGTTTTCCTGATCCTCGCCTTTCACGGCATCATTCTCTTCACGATCGCGACCTTCCTGCTTGAGCTCACGCGTGTGCGCGAGGGCGAAGCGCAGCCACGCTTTCGCGCGATCCTCAAGGAAGGACTGCTCAACACGGCGAAGAATCCCGTAATCATCGGCATAGCGGGAGGCGTCATCTACGGGCAACTCGGAGTGCCGCTGCCGGCCGTCGTCGATGCATCGCTCGACATGGTGGCGCGATCGGCGATCCCTTGCGCACTTTTCGTGCTGGGCGGCATGCTGACGCGCTACGCCATCCGGCGTTCCATCGGCGCTGCGTCGGTCACAAGCTTCTTCAAGCTCGTCGCGCACCCGGCGCTCGTGTTCGTGCTGGCGCAGTTTGTCTTCGGGCTGGAGCCGCTCTGGGTCGCGGCGGCGACGATTCTGGCCGGCATGCCGACCGGCGTCTACTCATCGATCCTGGCCAATCGCTACAAGGCCGCGCCCGGCGCCGCATCGAGCGCGGTCGTCCTTTCGACCGCGGCAAGCCTTGTCACGCTGACCCTGCTGCTGGGTTTCTTTCTGGCCCCGTCCTAGTCGCCTGCCGCCACCATGATCTTCGGCGTGTGCGGACGCGGCGCCGTCAACCGGAACATGTCCGGCCGGATGAAGAAGAAGGCGAGCGGCGTCCTCGAAACGATGCGATAGCCAATGATCGGCGCGATCACGGCGACGGCCGTCGAGACGAGTGTGATGAGGTCGCCATTCTCGACACCCAGACGCACAAGACCGATGCGCATGGTTGCCATGGGCAGGAAGAACGACAGGAAGATGAAGAGCGAGTGGCTGCCGACATAGGCGAGCGGCGCGCCGAGACCTGCTGAAGCCAACAGGCTCACCAGAATGATGGCGCTGCCGGCGCCGGCAACACCCATCAGCAGTTCGAGCCCGCGAATGTCGATGAGGTGCGAGAAGACGACCAGTGCGACACTTGCCAGCATGACCGTGGCAAGCGCGGCGGCGCGCAGCGGCAAGGCGCGGGCCCAGTCGGCAAGCTCGAAGATCTGCTTGGCGCCATAAACGCCGGTGACGAACCAGATGAAGCGCCAGGCGAATTCGTCGATCAGCATCCAGCCGGTTTCGATCCGGGCGAAATAGAGGGCAAGCGCGAAGAAGAAGACGAAGGCCGGCCGGGCGCTGCGCAGCAGCCGCATGGTCGCGAAGAACAGGGCGAGCGCGTAGATGAACCAGAGCACGGCGAAGGGCTGGATCGGAATCATCAGCAGGTCGACATAGGTAACCTGCCAGGTGCTTTCATGGGGAATGGCGATCTTCAGGCCGATCTGGATGACCGACCAGAGCAGGTAGAAATAGGCGAAGTGGACGATCTTGCCGTCGACGAACTTGCGGAGGTCACCATAAAGCGCCTTCCAGGCGAAGAGACCGGCAACGAGGAAGAAGAGCGGCATGCGGAACGGTTTGGCGAACTCGGCCAGCGCCCCGAAAATGACCGGCAGATGACCGATTGCTGCACCGACGCCGGCCGTCGTGTGTTCCATCACCACCAGGATGATCGTCAGGCCCTTGGCCATGTCGACCCAGTCGATGCGCTGTTTCGAAACGGCGGAAGCGGTTGCGCTGGCCAATTTCGGCTCTCCTTCGGTTCATCCATGCCGATTCCGTCCTCTTTCGGGATCGGATCGGGTGTCTGAAGCCAGAGAAGCAGCTTTCGCGCCAATGCGGCCCGGCTGGCGGCGGATGGTTAAAATCCGACCATGCGGCGGATGTCGGCCGGTGTCTTTCCGGCGGCGCGCAATTCGCGCAGGCCCATGTCGCCGGCGCTTTTCGACAGTCGCCGGCCGGTCGTGTCGCGAATCAGACGGTGGTGGCAGTAGCGGGGCTCGTGCAATCCGAGCAGGACCTGCAGCATGCGGTGAATATAGGTTGCCGGGAAAAGATCCTGGCCGCGCGTGACCAGCGTGATGCCCTGGATGGCATCATCGACGGTCACGGCCAGATGGTAGCTCGTCGGCACATCCTTGCGGGCAATCACGACATCGCCGAATAGCGCGGGCCTGACCGCGCATCGTCCGGTCTCGCCGTTCGGCCCTTCGCCGTCCTCGATGAAGGTCAGCGGTGCGCCGGCGATTTCCTCGGCCTTCGCCAGCGCCCTGGCGGTATCAAGCCGCCAGGCATAGCTGCGGCCTTCCCACATCAATCGGCTTCGTTCGGCAGGCGAGATATCCTTGTAGAGGCCCGGATAGAGCGGCGCGCCGTCGGGATCGGCCGGCCAGTTGCGGGGCGGGATCCCGGTTGCGGCGATCGCGTCAGCGATTTCCTTGCGTGTTGCGAAGCAGGGATAGACGAGGTCCATGTCGCGCAGGCGTTTCAAGGCGGCCTCGTAGTCGGCGAAATGTTCCGACTGGCGGCGCACCGGCTGTTCCCAGTCGAGACCGAGCCAGGCCAGATCCTCGTAGATCGCCGTTTCGTATTCGGGCCGGCAACGGCCGATATCGATATCCTCGATGCGCAGCAGAAAGCGGCCGTTCAGGGCGCGGGCCGTTTCCCAGGCAAACAGCGCCGAACAGGCATGGCCGAGATGCAGCCAGCCGTTCGGGCTTGGCGCAAAGCGCAATACCTCCATCCGTCCCTCGTTTTCCTGCATTGAAATGACCGGTCCGCCGCTTAGTCTCGGGTGAGCGCATTGTTATCGCGCGCGGCCGCCGTGCGGAAGGGGAAGCGAATGCCGAATACACTGACCGGGCCGAGCATTGCTGCCGCCAGTGGCAAGACCCGGCAGCTTGTCATCCTGTCGCATGGCTATGGATCGGACGGCCAGGACCTGATCGGTCTGGCCCCCTATTGGCAGCGCCTGCTGCCGGATGCCGATTTCGTCGCGCCCAACGCCCCCGAACCCTGTCCGGGCAATCCCGCCGGGTATCAATGGTTCCCGATCGCCCGTCTCGATCCCGGTGAAATCCTGCGTGGCGTCGAGATGGCGGCGCCGGTACTCGACCGGTTCATCGATGTGCAGCTGGCGCTGCGCGGGCTCGACGACAGCCAGCTCGCGCTGGTCGGCTTCAGTCAGGGCACCATGATGTCGTTGCATGTCGGCCTCAGGCGCTTGCGGCCGCCGGCCTGCATCGTCGGCTATTCGGGGGCGCTTGCCGGACCCGAACGGCTCAAGACCGAACTCCGGGGGCGTCCGCCCGTTCTGATGGTCCATGGCCACAGCGATGACATGCTGCCAGTCGCCCGGATGCACCAGGCCGTGCAGGCGCTGGGCGAGGCCGGACTGTCGGTGCAATGGCATGTCTCAACAGGGCTTGGTCACAGCATCGACGAGGCCGGGCTGACGATGGGCGGGTGTTTCATCGCCGATGCCTTTGCCGGCCGTCTCGGGGCGGCTGAAGCGGGCTGATCCCGACGAAATCTCGTGGTCTTCACAAAGCTGTCGCGCCGGATATAGTAGCCTGACTGCTACGGGGAGCGACCATGGCAAAGGCGCGCCTCTTCAGGAGGACGGTGTGCACGGATCCTTTGCGACTCCGGATAGTTGCCCGGCGCTGGTGCTGAATGCGGATTACAGGCCGCTCAGCTATTACCCTCTCTCGCTCTGGTCCTGGCAGGACACGATCAAGGCGGTGTTTCTGGATCGCGTCAATATCGTCTCCTGCTACGACACGGCGGTGCGATCGCCGACATTCGAAATGAAACTGCCGAGCGTCGTGTCGCTCAAATCCTATGTGAAGCCCGCCCGGTTTCCTGCCTTCACCCGGTTCAATCTTTTCCTGCGCGACCGCTTCACCTGTCAGTATTGCGCGGCGCGGCAAGACCTGACCTTCGATCATGTGATCCCGCGCTCGCGCGGCGGGCAGACGACATGGGAAAACGTCATCACGGCCTGCGCGCCCTGCAATCTCCGCAAGGGCGGCAAGATGCCGGCCGATGCGCAGATGTTTCCGATGCATGCACCGTTCCGGCCGACGGTTGGCGATCTGCATCGCAACGGCCGCGCTTTCCCGCCCAACTACCTGCATGACAGCTGGCAGGACTATCTTTACTGGGACAGCGAACTGGAGCCGTAGGCCGGGTTCAGGCCTTCTCGGAAATCCGGATGGCCAGCCGGCAGGCGGCCTTGATGGCGCCCGAAAGCAGCGGGTAGGCCGGGGCTTCCTTCGCGCCCGCTTCGATCGCCTCGTCGCGGTGGCGGACCTCTTCCAGACGGAATTCCTCGATCGTGTCGCGCAACGGCCTTTCGGCGCTGCCCAGCCCGTCAAGCCGGTCGACCTGTGCCTTGTAGTGTTCGTCGATCACTTCCTCGACGGCGGCCGTGCAGGCATGGGCTGCCTTTTCGCCCATCAGCGCGGTTGCGGCGCCAAGGGCGAAGCCCGCGACATGCCAGACCGGTGCGAAGGCCGTCGGGCGGACGCCGCGTTCGTTGACGATCTCGTTGAAGCGGGCGAGGTGCAGTTCCTCATCCTTCGCCATGTGTTCGAGCTTTTCGACCAGCTCCTTCTTGTGCGGCAGGTTGCGAAGGACGGCCAGCTGACCCTGGTAGATTCGCACGGCGCCATATTCGCCTGCATGGTCAACCCGGATCATTTCCTCGATCGCTTCATCGCGCGCCTGACCCGGCTGCGCCGAAAGGCGCGCCATCTTGTCAGGTTCGGGCCTCGGGTGGCGGTGGGTCATCAAGCCTCTCCGCGGCTGTCGCGGTAAAACCGCCAGAGCGGCAGCGCGGCCAGCGCGCCGAGCGCGAGCGAGATCAGCAGATTGAACCCCGCCAGCGAAACACCGAAAAGCGACCAGGCCGCTTCGTCGCAACGCGGTGCGTGGATGCGGCCCTGAAGCGCCGATTGCAGTTCTTCGAGAGAGCCTGCCACAAGGTTGCCAGAGCCGCAGGCGACAGGTCCCTCCCACCATTTCTGTTCGACGCCGATGTGATAGGCCGAGATGCCGACGCCGGCCAAATAGGCCGCAACACAGAGGCCGAGAAAGATCAGGACGCCGATGCCGATATTCGCCTCGCGCGACAGGAGGCCGGCAATCAGCGCCGCACCGATGGCGAAATAATGGGGCGCACGACCCTGAAGGCAGAGCGAGCAGGGGATGTAGCCCAGCACATGTTCGAAGAAATAGGCGCCGGCCAGCGTCGCAATGCTGGCGGCAACCAGAATCCAGGGGATGGCGGTCGAGGGGATACGCTCCATCATGATCGTCATTCAAGCACGAGGCGCGGCCGGCTGTCGCGTGCCTTGTCGCCGCAGCACACAGGGACCGGCTGCCCTATTTCTTTTCGATTGAAGGCCCGGCCCGGCCCAGTATGATGCGCCCCGCGCTTCGGGAGCCCCTGTGGCGGAATGGTAGACGCGGCAGACTCAAAATCTGTTGTTGGCAACAACGTGCTGGTTCGAGTCCGGCCAGGGGCACCAGCCTTCGCACTTTGTGCTTCGGCTGGCAGGCCGTGCCATAGGTGCGTGGCTTCAGCCGAGCATTTTCTGCATCAGCACCAGGTCGAGCCAGCGGTCGAACTTGCGGCCGACTTGCGGCATGCGCGCCACCTCGCGAAAGCCGAAACGCTCATGCAGGCGGATCGAGGCAAGATTGCCGGCCTCGATGCCAGCAACCATCGCATGCATGCCAAGGCTGGTGGCGGCCTCGATCAGTGGCGCCATCAGCATGCTGGCAATACCGCGCCCGCGCCGGTCGCTCCGTACATAGACCGAGTTTTCGACCGTGAAGCGATAGCCCTCATGCGGTCGAAAGTCGCCGAAGGTGGAATAGCCGGCGACGGCGCCGTCCTTGTCGACGGCTACCAGCACGGGGAATCCACGTGCCAGCCGTTCGCGGATCCAGACGCGGCGGTTCTCGATATCGGTGGGAGTTTCGTTCCAGATCGCGGTCGTGTTGGCGACGGCCTCGTTGTAGATCGCGAGGATTCCCGGCAGATCGGCTTCGGTTGCCGGCCGTACGACGATCCTCGCCGCTTCGCTCACTTCACGCCGTCCCAATGCTCGTTCAGCAGCCGTGCGAACCAGTTCCGGAAGCGCTTGATACCGTCCTGATCGAGCCCGACCGCCTCCGCCAGCTGGCGGCCGACGATTGCCTCGCCGAATGCCGCATTGGCGGTCAGCATGGCCATGAAAAGCGTGTCTTCCCTGTCGGGCGTCGGCTTGCCTTTCAGTTCCGCATATTCGGAGCGCCGCGCCTGAAGCGCGTCGACGATTTCGCCCATGATGTTGTGAGTCGCGGAGTTCTCCGTCGCGCGGCCGGTCAGCAGCAGCCAGGAGAGAAGGCGTGCCGTACCCCGGTCGCTCAGCGCCTCGAACACGTGTCCGATGTGATCGGCGGCGTCGGAATTGGCGTGGCCGCTGCCCAGAGCCATCAGCATGGTGTCACGCAACTGCGTGTTGGCGCGTGCGATCAGTGCACGGACCAGCCCCTCGCGGCTTTCGAAATGATGCAGGATGGCCGGATGTGAAATACCGATATCCCGGGCGATGTCCTGCAGTCGCAGGCCTTCGGGTCCTTGCCGCGCCAGGCGCTCTTCGGCGGCATCGAGAATCAGGCGCCGTGCCTCCTCGGCCGTGCGGCGGACGCGTTTCCCCGACGGTCGGTTTGGACTGGCTGTGGATTTGGCGATGGTTGGCAAGCCGGATTCCCTCGATACGTTTATATTGACAACAATGTAAGTACTTGATACACGTAACAGCAAGGTCGACGATGTATATCTCATCCTAGCAACGGGATAAGCGCCATGACGACAGCCAGTCCAGCCGAATTCGGAGCTTCCGGCCGATCGAAGCCGAAGCGCAAGCGCATCGAGCCCCTCAAGGCGCTGCGGGCAATCCGGGCCCTGATCGCCGACAAGGAGGATACGGGCCAGGTCTTCAAGATCATCGATGCGTTGTCGGGCGGTGCGAATGATCGCCAGTTCAGGCATTTTATCGCAACCGAAACCGGGCAACGGATCGCGGCCGAGAAGCGCGACCTGATCGCTACACTCAACAAGCGCGAATGGTTGTCGAGCCTGCCTGAGGGCACGCTCGGTCGCAGCTATTACGCGTTCATGGCCGAGGAAAATCTCACGGCAGACGGGTTGGTCGAAGCCAGCAAGGAGGCGCCGCGCCGCTATGCCAGAGACGAGAACGAACAATTGTTCGGCGACCGTCTACGCGATCAGCACGATCTCTGGCATGTAACGACGGGTTATGGCCGCGACGGGCTGGGCGAGCTGGCTCTACTGTCATTCACCTATGCACAGACACGCAATCGCGGCATCGGTTTCATCGTGCTGGTCGGTGCCCGGATCAGCAGCAAGCGCAACCCCGATCTGAAGCTCTGGCGGGTTGTTCGCGAGGGTTTCCAACACGGAAAACGAGCCAAATGGCTGCCTGCGACCGACTGGGAGGCCATGCTCGAGAGGCCGCTCGACGAGGTCAGAGCCTTGCTCGGTATCGAAGCGCCCGCCGCCTACAACGCGGTCGAACCGATTACCAGCGAACGCGAGCGCGCTTTCATCGAACGGCAGGCGCAAAAGAAAGCAGCCTGAATTCAGGCCAATTTCGAGTTTTACGACAAGGCTGCTTGGCCTTTGCCGCTTCCCGGTTATGCTTGCCTGAGTGAGCCGAGCGAGGGGAGGCATAGCCGTGCTGACCGTTTACGGTCTGAAGAATTGCGACACGTGCCGCAAGGCGTTGAAATGGCTGACTGACCAGGGCATTTCCCATCGCTTTCATGACGTTCGGTCAGACGGGATCGCGCCTGCAGACGTCAAGCGCTTCGCCGGGGCCGCAGGCTGGGAAAAATTGCTCAACAAGGCGAGCACGACCTGGCGCAGTCTGCCCAAAAACACCACGGAGAATATCGCCGAGGCGTCTGCGCTGAAGTTGATGGCGGAGCATCCGACCCTGATCAAGCGTCCGGTCTTTGACGACGGCAAGGGTTCGATTGTTGTCGGCTTTCGCGATCCGCAAAAGGTCTCGATTAAGGCGCTCGCCAAAGCGAGGCCAAAGTGAGGTTCGGCGGCCGGGCGGCACCGACGCCGTCGCTCATGTTGCCGATCGGGACGCCGCGTCTCATCCTGCGCGACTTCATCGCCCGCGATCTCGAGGAGGTTCACGCCTATGCCTCGCTCGAAGAGGTAACGCGTCATCTGATCTGGGGACCGAACACGCTGGCGCAGAGCCGGGAGACAATCCGCGGCTTTCTCGATGACCAGAAGCAGAAGCCCCGTGTCAATTTCGACCTTGCCATTGTCCTGCGGGACGGCAAGCGGCCGCGCGTGATCGGCGGTGTCGGTCTGAAGTTTGCTGATTGGGAACGCCGGACTGGCGATCTGGGCTACGCGTTGCATCCCGACTACTGGGGCCAGGGCTATGCGGCGGAGGCGGCACAGGCACTGATGGAGGCCGGCTTTCGCGAACTCGGCCTGCAGCGCATCTATGCGACTTGCGACCAGCGCAACAAGGCCTCGGCGCGGGTGATGGAGCGGCTGGGCATGCGTCGCGAGGGGGCGCTGCGCCAGAGCCGGTTCATCCAGGGCGAATGGCGGGATGAATATCTCTACGCCATCCTGGCTGCGGAGTTTTTCGGCTAGAGGTTTCGGACCGGCCTGGACACCAAATCCATATCTTCTTCATGGATATTCGTACCGCGACGGATCAGGAATTCGATCCACGTCCCGCGGTCGCGGGTTTCCAGAAGATCATGCCCGGCCTCGGCGCAAAAATGAGGCATGTCAATCCGGGCGACCGGATCGCTGGCAAAGACCCGCAACAGCCGCCCCGGTTCCAGACGCAACAGGCGCTTGCGGGCGCGCAGTACCGGCAGCGGGCATTGTTGACCGATCACATCGAGCAGAACTTCGCCCGCTTCCTCGTGATTTTCTTCCATTTCCCGCCTGGGCTCCGATGGCTTCGACAAGCGGCCGGATGATGACGGCTCGATCCCGGGCTGTCACTCCGTTTTGAGGGCGGCTTGCGGTTGACGCCGATTTTACCGGTGAAACTCCGGCTTTTCTTGACGGTAGGAAGCGGGCACAGGCATAAAAGGAAAAAGAAGAAGAAACACGGGGTTTTCACGGGATCGGAGGACTATCGGGATGGGCCTGGTCAAAAGGATCGGCAACGAGATCACCTTTCTGCGCGCGGCGCTCCGCACGCTGAAAAAGGCGACCGCAATTCGCGAGAACACGACACATACCTTTGCCGACACGATCGAGGAGCTGGCGCGCAGCAGACCAAACAACGTCGCGATCTATTTCGAAGACCGGAAGATCACCTACCGGGAATACAACGAAGCGGCCAATCGCTATGCGCGTTGGGCAAAGGGCCAGGGACTCGGACGCGGCGACGTGATTGCACTGATGATGGAAAACCGGCCCGAATATCTGGTGGCCTGGCTGGGCATCATCAAGGCAGGCGCGACGGCGGCGCTCATCAACACCAACCTGACAAAGGGCCCGCTCGCCCATTGCCTCAACATCTCGAATGCCAATCATCTGGTTCTCGGGGCCGAGCTTGCCGAGAATTATTCGACGGCAGCCGATCAGCTCGAGCGGTCGATGACGGTATGGGCGACGGGTGGCAATGTGCAGGGCGCCAACGATCTCGATGCGGCGCTCGGACAGCAATCCGGCGAGCCGTTGCCTGGTGATTTTCGCGCCGGTGTCACGACGGAAGACGACGCGCTCTATATCTATACCAGCGGGACGACCGGCAACCCCAAGGCAGCGCGCATCCCGCATGTTCGGCTGCTGACCATGATGGCGGCTTTTGCGGCGGCGGCCAATGCCAACGAAAAGGACCGCATGTATGTGGTGCTGCCGCTCTACCATTCGGCCGGTGGCGTTTGTGCGGTAGGCTCGACGCTGACAGTCGGCGGTTCAGTCATCATCCGGCAGAAGTTCTCGGCAACGCAGTTCTGGGACGATGCGCACAAATATGGGGCAACGCTGTTCCAGTATATCGGCGAGCTCTGCCGCTATCTGCTCAACACCGAAAAACATCCAAAGGAAACCAAGCACAAGCTGCGCATGGTGATCGGTAACGGGCTTCGCCCGGAAATCTGGCCGGCCTTCCAGAAGCGATTCAAGATTCCCCGTGTGCTCGAATTCTACGGTGCGACCGAAGGCAATGTCGCGTTGATGAACTTTGACGGCACGCAGGGCGCGATCGGTCGTGTGCCGGGTTGGGCCAAGAAGAAGTTCAATGTCGAGATCGTCAAGTTCGATATCGAAAACGAAAAGCCGGTGCGGGGCCCCGACGGGTTCTGCGTTCGCGCCGAAGCCGGCGAAGCCGGCGAAGCGCTGGGACGGATCAGCAACGATCCCGACCAGCCGACCGGCCGTTTCGACGGCTACGCCAAGAAGGAAGAGACCGAAAAGAAGATTCTGCGCGACGTCTTCGAGAAAGGTGATGAATGGTTCCGCACCGGCGACCTGCTTCGCCAGGACGCGCAGGGCTACTACTATTTCGTCGACCGCATCGGCGATACGTTCCGCTGGAAAGGCGAAAACGTCGCGACCTCGGAAGTGGCCGAGGCGATCTCGGTTTTCCCGGGTGTCAAGGAAGCCAATGTCTATGGCGTTCATGTGCCGGGCGCCGACGGCCGCGCGGGCATGGCCTCGATCGTTGCCGAGAACGGTACGCTCGATCTGGACCGGTTCCGCGACCAGATGCTGAAGGAGTTGCCGGATTATGCGGTGCCGGTCTTCGTTCGCCTGCAGCCCGAAATCGAGATCACCGGTACATTCAAGCACCGCAAGGTTGAACTCGTGAAGGAAGGGTTCGACCCCTCGGTCGTTCCGGACCCGGTCTATTTCAACTGCCCGGTGCAGAAGAAGTATGTGCCGCTCGACCAGACGCTTTACGGCAAGATCTGTGGCGGCGAGTTCCGGCTCTAGCAGGCGCTCCGCTGCAAATGGAAAAGGGCGGCTCGCATGAGCCGCCCTTTTTGCATGTCTATCGAACGGCGCTTACTGCGCAGCGTCGGTCTTCTTGCCGAGACCCATGGCTTCGAGGATTTCGGGCCGGATGTTCTCCGTCCCTTTCTTCTCGATGTGCTGGGCCACGCGGGAACCCACCGCCATCATCGCCTGTCCCATGAAGGTTTCACGGTTGGTGCGTGCCCAGTCGAGCGATGCCTCGCGGTTTACGTTCGTCTCCTGGAATTTCGGGAAGACATAGCGCGCCATCAATTCGTATGAGTGTTTGGTGTTCTCCCAGTTCGCCCAGTTATGCGCGAGCTGCATGAAACAGCCGAAGCCGCCGGACTGCTGTTGCAGGCGCTCGATCTGCGCGATCGCGTCGTCCGGGGTGCCGATGACGGCCATGCCCGAATTTATCAGTGCATCGACCGGATCCGATCCGTCTGTCGGCGCCAGCGGCAGGGCCGCGACTTCGCGGAAGTAGTAGAGCCATTTTTCGAGACCGAAGCGCACATTGGCGCGCGCCTGTTCGCGCGTTTCGGCGATATGGACCGGACCGACGAGACGCCATGCATTGCGGTCGACCGTCTGACTGTTGTCCTTTGCCGTGTCCTCGCAGATGGCCCAGTTGGTGGCGAGGGCATTGAAACCGCCGGCCGATGTCGCGCCGATCGAAAGCAGGCCCAGACCGTGCTTGCCTGCAGCTGTCGCACCTGTCGGCGAGACCTGGCTTGCAACGGCGATCTCGACCCCGGGGCGCGAATAGGGCGTCATCTGCAGGCGTGCGTTGTTGAGCTCGAACCAGCTCGTTTTTGCGGTCACCGTCTCGCCGCGCAGCAGTGGTACAAGCACGTCGAGTGCCTCGTCCATCATGTCGCGTTGCCTGGCAACCTCGATGCCCATCATGAAGGCGTCCGATGGCAGGGCACCGGGGCCGACACCGAACATCACGCGACCGCGCGTGATGTGGTCGAGCTGATTGATGCGGTCGGCCAGCATCAGCGGATGGTGATAGGGAAGCGAGGAAACGCCTGTGCCGAGACGAATGTGCTTGGTGCGCTCGGCCAGGGTGGCGATGAAGAGTTCCGGGCTCGCGATCAGTTCATAGCCGGCCGAGTGATGCTCGCCGACCCAGGCTTCGTCGTAGCCGAGCTTGTCCATCCACTGGACAAGCTCGATGTCGCGCTCGATTGCCAGTGTCGGGTTCTCGTCGAGGGGGTGGAAGGGGGCGATGAAAGCGCCGAAGCGCATCTTGGTGCCGGCCATTTGAACGGTTCCTTTTCCTGATTGTTTCCCTGTTATCGAATTCTAGTTTCCGGTCGGTGTCCTGGCCTTCAGGCCGTTCAGCGCAATATCGAGAAATTCACGGTTGAAGGCCGATGTGTCGGCTTCGGGATGTGCGTGCCACCAGGCCGTCAATGCGCTCCATGTGGCGACGATCGCCGCAGCGCCGACCTCGGGCGTGAAGCCAGGGCGGAACTCGCCGCGCTTCTGACCGCGCCGAAGAATGGCGGCCACAAGATCGAGAACGCTTGCATTCAGTTCCGATGCTACGAGATGCGTGGCGGGCTGGTCCATATACTCGCTCAGCATCTTGCGCATGACCGGCGCGTTGGCCTGCCAAGCATCTTCGAAGGCAGCTGCCAGAAAGTGAAGCTGCTCCTCGGCCGTGCCATCCTGTGTCGCAAGCTTTTCGGACAGCGTTGCCGTGATCTCATCGTTGAACGCATGGATCAGGGCTGCCTTGCTGGCGAAATGCAGAAAGAAGGTCGCCTTGGCGATGCCGGCGCCGTTGCAGATATCCTCGATGGTGACGCCGTCATAGCCATGCGCGCCGAACAGGCGCATGGCCGTGCGGTAGATCTCCTGCCGCGTCCGCTCCTTCTTGCCGGCGCGGCGGGGCGGGGTCTCCGTCTCGATCTCGGCGGATTTCAACGGTTTGTACCTCTGGTTGTTTCGGCTGGCGTTTGCGCCACAGAAAATAGACTGCAGTACATTTTTCTGCAAGCAGAGGATGGGGCGGGGCGTTGCGGGGCTAGGGGGGATACCCTAGAACAATAAGCCAAATGCCGGAATAGCATCGGCCAAAACAAGCAGAACCGGGAGACGAAACATGGGACGGGTAAGCGGCAAGGTGGCGCTGGTGACCGGCGCGGCAAGCGGGATCGGTCGGGGGGCGGCGCTGGCGTTGGCGGCAGAAGGGGCGAAAGTGGTCGTCACCGATGTCGATGAGGCCGGTCTCAAGGAAACGGCGATGCTGATCGGCAAGGCCGGCGGCACGGCGTCGGCGCACAAGCACGACGTCACCAGCGAAGCGCGCTGGGCGGAGATCGTCGCGGCGGCGAAGTCGGAATTCGGCGGCCTGCATATCCTCGTCAACAATGCCGGCATTGCGATCGGTGCCTCGATCTTCGAAATGTCGCATGCCGATTGGTCGCGCCAGCAGGCCATCAATGTCGACGGCGTGTTTTTCGGCGTCAAACACGCCGTTCCGCTGATCGCGGCTTCGGGTGGCGGATCGGTCATCAATATTTCGTCGGTCGCCGGGCTTCAGGGCGCGCCGGGGCTTGCCGGCTATTGCGCGACCAAGGGCGCAGTGCGTCTGTTCACCAAGGCGGTCGCCCTCGAATGCGCGCAGGCGCAGATGAATGTGCGCGTCAATTCGGTCCATCCCGGCATCATCGACACCGCGATCTGGCAGAAGATGACGCCGGGCGGCACGGAGGCGCTCGCCTCCAGCGTGCTGCCGATCGCCGAAGGCGCCAATGCCATCGATCCGAACGCGATTGCGGTGGCGACACCGCTTGGTTATGCCGGATTGCCGTCCGACATCGCGGCCGGGATCGTGTTCCTCGCCTCGGACGAGTCGCGCTATATGACGGGTTCGGAACTCGTCATCGACGGCGGCATGACGGCGCGCTGACGCGGCGTTATTGCGTCTGGACGATCTCGTCGGTGATGCGCCAGTGGCCGTCGAGCCAGAGCACGATCTCGCGGGCGCATGGATGATCGATGGCGGCGTAGCGGGTCCGCAGCGCCGCCATTTCTTCGTCTGCCAACTGGTTGCGCCCACGGTCCTGGAAAACAGGCAGATCTTCTTCGATCATCTGCGCCAGCTCCGGCCCCGCAACCTCTTCGGCGGCGGCGCGGAAAGTGGCGTCCGGCCCATATGACGCGCCATCGCGGTAGAGCGCTTCGAGGGTCAGCATCGGGATGCGACTCAGCCAGGCTTGTGATGCCGGGTTGACACCATGCGCCGCCATTTCGCCGCCGCCATCGCATGTCCGGCCGGTGAAGGCTCGCAGATGCAGGAAAGGCGACATGCGCTGGCCGTCGTTCACCGGATAATTGTCCCAGATGAAGGGCTTGCGGCGCAGCGTTTCAGCAGTGCGCGCCAGATGGTCCGCGGGGAGTTCCTTCGAGCAGACGCGGGGGCCCGTCCACATGATTTCGACGGCCGGATCGAGTCGTGTGCCTAGCGTCTCAAGGTAGCCGGGCGGCCGGGCGCCGAAGACGCGGTCGAGGACCGGATCGTCGGTATAGTAGCTGGGACAGACGATCATCCGGTTGGCATCGCTGCGCTCGGCGATCCAGTCGACGATCTCGATCTGCTTGTCCGCCAACCCCTCGATATCGCCGCGCATGTCGTCGAAGAGAATCGCAAGGTCGACGCAACCGATCTCCTTGAGGAAGGAAAGCTTCGCCGCCAGCGCTGCGCGGGCGGCTATGTCGAAGTTCAGATAGAGCTCATACGGGCTCAGGCCTACACCGAAGCGGACACCGGCCGTCCGGCATTGCGCGGCGAGGCGCGCGAGGTCGTCGGCCATCTCCTTCGGGTGCGGCTCGGCCCAGCGGCGGCGCAGATAGGTGTCGGCCTTCGGGGCATAGAGATAGAAGCCGTAGCCATGACCGGCGAGAAAGGAAATATTCGCTGCACGCTCGTCGGCGGTCCATGGCCGCCCATAGAAGCCTTCGATCGTGCCGAGTTCCGGTGCCATGTCAGCCGCGCATCACGAGAAACCCCGCACGCGGGAAGTGAACGACAACTTCGCCGACCCGCGGGTCACGGCGCTTCAGCGCGATATGCTGGGCTGAGGAGGAAACGAGCTCCCCTGCAATCGGGTCGCGGCCATAATCATCCGCCATGACCGTCACCTTGTCGCCGGGCTTCAAGCCGTTGGGCTCGCCGGGATCGGCTTTCACGGCTTCGCTCGAGGACGCGGCCTTCGCGATGTCGAGCGCGGCGTCGCGCGAAATTTCCTGCCGGCTTCCATGGCCGACGGCCTTCACGCGGTTTTCCCAGGCGGCGAGATGCGGCATGGCTTCGGCACTCTTCATGGCGGCCGGCACAATCCAGCGGATGAAGGCCAGATTGTAATAGGCGTTGGCATCGGCGATGCCCGGTGCCTCGCCCATCAGGAAGCTGCGGCCGTCCTCCAGCTGCTCCTCGAGCCAGCCGAGATTGGCGCGCAATTGTTCGGCCATCAGGGGCGCGCCCGCCTTCATCGCTTCGGTGTCGAAGGGGCGGCCCATCAGCTTTGTGCGGTCGGCCTTGAAATCCTCGCCCATCGCGTCGGGCGCATTACCGAAAATGACCGCGACCGCGGCCATGAAGAAGCTGCGATCAGTCCACAAGCCCATGCCCCAGCCAAGGCCCCGGTCGCCGCCGACAAAAATCGACGGTTTCGGGAAACGGCGTTCAAGTTCGCGGATGATGATCTGCGTGTCGCAATAGATATCGGCGCCGATCTGCATGACCGGAATTTTCCGGTAGCCGCCGGTCAGCGCCACCAGCTCCGGCTTTGGCATGATGACGGGCTCGTCGCAGGCGAACCAGTCGAGGCCCTTGATGCCGAGCACCACGCGCACCTTCTCCGAAAAGGGCGAGATGTCGTATTGATGCAGGATGATCGATTGCGCGTCGGCGGCCATGGAGCGCTCCTATTCGAATTCGTGGCTGAAGCGGATATTGTCTTTCGCGAGGCCGTCGAGAACGATCTCGACGCCGCCGGTCTTCATCATCCATTCAAGCCGGTGATCGCGATATTCGCGCTTGAAGAGGCCTTGTTCCAGCACATTCGCGATCTGGGTCATGCCGGCGATGCTGTCGCGTGCTTCCTTCGCCGTCTGCGCGACGCTGGGCCTCGCATTGACGCGGGCGAGCCAGCGGCCCAGGGCTGTGCCTTGGCCGGGGGCGTTGCCGAAGCCGGCCGAGCCATTGACATAGGGCACGACCGCGAGGTCGCCCCAGCCGAAGTTTTCGCCGTTGAGCCAGTCGGCTGATCCCAGTTGTCGCGTCAGCCATGACTGAATACGGCCGGTTTGTTCCGCGGCGCGGGCCTGCATCTCGGCGGCCTTCGCGCCGGTGGCGCGGCGGAACCAGGCGATTTCGCCGAGGCCCCAGTTGATCGCCTCGTAATGCGTGTCGCAGACCTCCTCGATCATCCGAACTTTGGCGCGGGCGGCCGGCGACGCGGGCAGCAGGGGCGGCGATGGGTATTTGTCCTCGAGATATTCGAGGATGATGGTCGAATCGAAGATCTGTACATCGCCGTCGATCAGCGCCGGCACCTCGGCGCGCGGATTGGCGGCGGCGAACTCGCCCCGGCTCGTGCCCGCGCCGATGCCGTCGGGGGTTTTCAGCGCGAGGTCGACGCCCTTTTCGCGGGCGGAAATCTTGACCTTCTGCGCATAGGGCGAGAGTGGATGTTCATAGAGTGTCGGCATGGGGTCCCCTCCGATGTCGTTTGTCGCGATCATCGGCGCGGCGGGCATCCCTGTCCATGTCGGTGCGATCACGGCTGCGTGACGTGACGCAACGTTAGAGCACCATATCCGGTCAAACCCTCAAGAGGCCTTTCTTCTTGGCCACTTCGGCCATCTGGCCGAATAGCGTTGCCGCATCGTTCGGCGTGCGGTCGCCGTCGAACTCCTTGTAGAGCGTTGCGACATTGACCACGATGCGTTCGCCGTCGCCCCAGCTGTCATAGTCCGACATGTCGATGTCCAGTGCCGCGTCGAGTGCCGAGAGGCCGGCATCATGGCGCTTTTTCGCTTCATCGCGCACATAGACGAGATACTCGCGCACGGCCCTGACACCGTTCTTGCCGGTGATCGGACCATGGCCCGGCACGACCGTTTCGACATCCATCGCCAGGATTCGATCGCAGGCATCGATCCAGTTGCCGACCGGGCCTTCCCACATGATCGGGTGACCTTCGATGAACAGGATGTCGCCGGTGAAGACCGTCTTGTCGGCCGGCACATAGACCAGCGCGTCGCCCGGTGTGTGCGCGGGGCCGACATGCATGATACGAATCTCCTTGGCGCCGACATGCCGGGTCAATTCTGTTTCGAAGGTGGTGGTGGGCAGTGTCTGCGTCACGCCCTTGAAGTCGAAGGCGCCGAAGCATTGCGTTACATATTTTCCGAGATCGCCGAGACCCGGCGCCATGTCGAGAAAGCCGGCCAGCAGGGCCGGCGGTTCATGGCGCATGGCCTCGACGGCGAGCTTGTGGGCGATGATCTCGGCGCCGCTGCAACATTCGTTGCCATTGCAATGGTCGCCATTGTGATGGGTGTTGACGACGGTTCCGATCGTCGCCGCCGCCTTGGGTTCGGCCTTGCGCATGGCTGCCAGCATCTCGCGGGTCAGCGGCACGTCGAACAGCGTGTCGACCAGGAAGGACTCGCCGCTGTCGACGATCAGGCCGGCGTTCGACCAGCCCCAGCCGCCATCGGGCTGCAGCCAGGCATAGCCGCCATTGCCGAGATCGTGCAGGCCCTTGGTGTACTGAAACTTGCCGAGGCCGAGTCCCATGATCTTCCTCCTCAGGATATGCCGGTCATGCCGCTGTCGACGGCGAGTATCTGCGCGGTGATGTAGATGCTTTCATTCGAAACCAGAAAGAGGGCCGCATTGGCAATTTCCCAGCCGGTGGCCTGACGTCCGAAGGGGACGGGCGTGCGGCCGCGCGAGGGGCGGCCTTGCGTCGCCAGCCGGCCGAGCGGCGTGTCGACCAGGCCCGGCGCCACAATATTGGCGCGGATGCCCCGGCGCGCGCCTTCGAGCGCGACATGTCGCATCAACCCGCCCAGCGCCGCTTTCGATGCGTCATAGGCCGGCAGGCGCGAGCCGGCGACAAGGCCGGCAATCGAGGAGATGAAGACAATCGGCGAGCCATCGGCCAGCCGCGGCAGCGCCGCCTTGCAGCAGAGCATCGGTCCGCGCAGATTCACCGCCAGGACCTTGTCCCAGTCTTCGGGCGTTGCGCCTGCAAGGCCGAGGCCGCCGACGCCGATGCCGACATTGAGTACGAGGCCGTCGAGCCCGCCCAGTGCCTTTTCTGCCTCGCCGATCATGCGTTCAATGTCGCCGGGATTCGAAATATCGGCTTCAATGGCACTGGCCCTGCCGCCTTCGGCGGCGATTTTTGCTACCGTCTCGTCGGCCGAGATCCTGTTGATATCCGCCACGGCGACATCTGCCCCCTCGCGCGCGAAGAGGATCGACATGGCACGGCCATTGCCGACGGGATCGGTCGCTGCGTCGAGTACGCGCTGGCCGCCGCCGACCACCAGAATGCGCCGTCCCCCGAGCCTGCCGCGGCCTGGCGCCTCGCCCTTCGATTCAGGCGGCAGCGCCTGCACGAAACCGCTCTCAGCCATTTCCCTTCATGCTCCGTCTGATTTCGTCGAGGCCGCTTGTCTCGATGTCCTTTTCCTCGAGTTCGATCTCGAAGGTTTCGAGGTAACGGCAGACGAGCAGATAGATGCCGATGATGATGACCAGTTCCTGCATGGCGGCATCGCCGAGTGCGCGATGCGCGTCTGCGAACAGTCTGGGATCGGCCTTGACGTTCGCCACCTGATCGTCGGTGAAGGCCAGCACGGCATTTTCAGCTTCGCTGAATACCGACGCGGGGAGCGCCCCCGACGCGGCATCGATGCGCGCGTCCGACATGCCCAGCATGCGTGAGACGCGGCGATGCTGGTGTTGCTCGTAGACCGAACCGCAAAGATGGCCGACGCGCAGGATCACCAGTTCGCGCAATTCGGCGTCAAGCAGGCCGCTGTTGAGATAGGCGTTGATCAGCGCCATGAAGGGCGCGAAGGACGCCCCGCTGCCCGAAAGCATGCGGAAGATGTTGAGGGGCGGCAGCGCGTCGCGAAGCGCGCGGTCTTCCGACGGCAACAAATCGGGGTCGGGATAGGGAATACGCGCCATGATCAGTCCTGCATGCCCGGCAGCTTGACGCCCGACTTGTGGTCCGGATCCTCGATATCGACATCGAAGGTTTCGAGAAAATTCGAGACCAGCGTGTAGAAGCCGATGGTGATGACGAGTTCCTGCATCTCCTTGTAGGAGAGCTTCTCGGCCAGCGGATTGAAGGTCGCGTCGGCGGCGCGGGTGTTTTTCACCACATCGTCGGTGAAGCGCATGACCAGGCGCTGCATGTCGTCGAAGACCTTCGCATCGGGCCCTTCGTGGATACCCTTGATCAGTTCCTCCGACATGCCGAGTTTTCGCGAGATCGCCTCGTGCTGGTAGACCTCGTATTTCGAGCCGCGCAGCACGCCGGTGCGGACAATGGCGATTTCGCGCAGGACCGGATCGAGATCGCCATAGACCAGGATCGAATTGCCGAGCTTGATGAAGCTGTCGAGCATGTCGCCTGAATGGCCGAGCATCCGGAAAATGTTGAGATTGGGCAGTTTCTCGTAGGCCGCCCTGGCGCGGCCTTCGGCCTTGGCCGGATCGAAATAGGGGATGCGGGCCATGTCGTGTCGTTCCTCCCTGAAGACATTTTTCTTGTTGCGGTCAGTCTAACCGGCGCTGCCCCTGCGTCCAGCGGCAAGAGCATTCGCCTTTCGCGAAAAGGTGTTCCGGCTCTGCTTGCCCCGTTCGGACGGGCAGGTAAACTCGCGCCAACAAGAGCCGGCGGGAGCAGAGCGGGCGCCGGCAAGGGATCAATGGGAGGAGTTTCGGCATGGTGGACATGGCACAGGTGCATTCGGTTGCGGATATCACCCGCGTCTGGGCCAGGGAGGCGCCCGACAGCATCGCGCAGGTCTTCGAGGGGCGCGAGACCAGCTATGGCGAGCTCGACCGCCGCGCCAGCCAGGTCGCGCAGGCGCTGATTGCCGACGGCTGCAAGCCCGATGCGCGCATCGGCTTCATGGGCAAGGGTTCGGACCGCTATTTCGAAATGCTCTATGGCGCCTTCAAGGCCAAGGCCGTGGTCGTCGGCGTCAACTGGCGGCTGGCGGCGCCGGAAGTCGTCTATGTCCTCAATGACAGCCGCACCGAGATCCTGTTCGTCGGCGCCGAATTCTACGACATGGTCGAGAAGGTGCTGCCGGAATGTCCGACGGTCCGCAAGGTGGTGGCGCTCGACGGCGGGCGCAACGACTGGCCCGCATTCGACGACTGGCGTGCGGCCGCGAGCGACGCCGATCCGATGCTGCCGCCCCATCCGGAAGACGATGTGATCCAGCTCTATACCAGCGGCACGACCGGCCATCCCAAGGGCGTGCAGCTGACCAATGCCAACTACCTCTCGATCTTCGATCAGGGCGAGAAGGCCGGCTGGGCCAATTGGGGGCAGGGCGAGGTGGCGCTGGTCTGCATGCCGCTGTTCCATGTGGCGGGCGTCAATATCGGCCTGATCGGCAACATTCACGGCTGCAAGAACATCATCCTCAAGGATGTCGACCCGCAGGCGATCCTGAAGCTGATCGAAGGCGAGAAGATCAACATCGCTTTCATGGTGCCGGCGGTGATCCTGTTCCTGCTGCAGCAGCCCAACATCAAGTCGACCAATGTCTCGTCGCTGCGCCAGATCATCTATGGCGCTTCGCCGATTGCCGAGGACGTGCTGCGTCAGGCGCAGGAAACCTTCAAGGGAGCCGATTTCGTGCAGGTCTATGGCCTCACCGAAACGGCGGGCGGCGCGACCAACCTGCCGCCCGAGGCACATGACCCGGCGCGCGGCAAGCTGCGCTCCTGCGGCGTTCCCAATCCCGGCATGGATGTCCGCGTCGTCGACGACAAGGGTGAAAGCGTGCCCGTCGGCGACGTTGGCGAAATCGTCATTCGCGGCGGGTCGATCATGAAAGGCTACTGGAACCGGGCCGATGCGACGAAGGATGCGATCCGCGACGGCTGGTTCTACACGGGCGATGCCGGGTTCTTCGACAAGGACGGCTATCTCTTCATTCATGACCGGGTCAAGGACATGATCGTTTCGGGCGGCGAGAACATCTATCCGGCCGAAGTCGAGAATGCGCTGTTCGGCCATGCGGCGATTGCCGATGCCGCCGTGATCGGCGTACCGGACGAGAAATGGGGCGAGGCCGTCAAGGCGATCGTCGTGCTGAAGCCGGGAGAGAAGGCCACGCCGGAAGAGATCATCGCCTTCGCCAAGACGCGCATCGCCAGCTACAAGGTGCCGAAATCGGTCGATTTCATCGAGGCGCTGCCGCGCAATCCGTCGGGCAAGATCCTGCGGCGCGAATTGCGGCTGCCTTACTGGGAAGGCCGGGCGCGCATGGTCAACTGACCGCGCCGACGACGCAGAAATTGCCATCCGGGAACCGTGCACGGCCGAAGGCGCGGGCCCGACACATATCCGCATCTTGAGGGAGAGCGAGCATGAGTCTTGCCGAGGACACGGGCGTCGTGGCGCCGTTCAAGCCGCTGAAGCAGAAGCCGCCGAAGATCACGGTGCGCCGCGCGGTCGACGGCACGGTCTATGTCGCCTCCGACTATCCGCTGGGCGAGATCAAGCGCAGCACGGTTCATCTTCTTGAGGAGCGTGCGGCGATGCACCCCGAACGCCGCTTCATCGGCGAGCGCGGCGCGGACGGACAATGGGTCTTCGTCACCTATGGTGAGGCCAATGCAAGGGCCGATGCGGTGGCCAGCGCGCTACTGGCGCGCGGCATGAATGCCGATACGCCGCTGATGATTCTTTCCGGCAATTCGATCGCCCATGCGGTGATGGCGCTGGGCGCGATGAAGGCCGGCGTGCCAGTGGCGCCGGTCAGCGTGCCCTATTCGCTGATGAGTTCGGATTTCTCGAAGCTGCGCCATGTTGTCGGGCTGACGCGGCCGCAGATGATCTTCGCCGATCACGGCGATCTCTACGGCAAGGCCATCGCAGCGGTTGGCGAAGGCGCCGAGATCGTCACCTGCACCGGCAGCGTTGCGGGCGCGACATCCTTCGCCGATCTCGTCGCGACGCCGGTCAGCAATGCGGTTGCCGCGTCGATGACGAAGATCGGCCACGATACGGTGGCCAAATATCTCTTCACCTCCGGCTCGACCGGCATGCCGAAAGGCGTCATCCAGACGCATCGGATGATGATGGCGCAGCTGGCGGCCGGCGAGGCGCTCCGCAGCGAGGAACCCGATCCCGACGAAATCCCGCAAAGTCTCGAATGGATGCCATGGAACCACATCTCGGCGGGCAATATCGGCTTCAATGCCAATCTGAGTGCGGGCGGCACGATCTATCTCGACGCCGGCAAGCCCATTCCCGGCATGTTCGACCAGACGATTGCCAATCTGCGCGAGGTTTCCCCGCGCGTTTTCGGTTCGGCGCCGGTCGCCTTTGCCATGCTGGCCGATGCGATGGAGCGCGATCCGAGCTTGCGCGCCAGCTTCTTCCGCAATCTCGAATATATGGGCTATGGCGGTGCGACGCTGTCGAGCGACATCTATGACCGGATGCAGGCGCTGGCCGTCGCCGAAACGGGTTACCGCATTCCGCTGACCACCATGTATGGTGCGACCGAAACCCAGGGCGTCACGGTGGTGCATTGGGTGACCGAACGCGTCGGGCTGATCGGCCTGCCTGTACCCGGCATCACGCTGAAGCTGGTGCCGAACGGCGCCAAGCTCGAAGTGCGTGTCAAGGGCGCGACGATCACGCCCGGCTATCTCAACGATCCGAAAAAGACCGCCGAGGTTTTCGACGAGGAAGGTTTCTACAGCCTTGGCGATGCGGCAAGGTTCCTCGACGAGCGTAAGCCCGAACTCGGGCTCGTTTTCGACGGCCGCGTCACCGAGGATTTCAAGCTTTCTTCCGGTACCTGGGTCTCGACCGGAACGCTGCGTGCCGACGCGGTGGCCGCTTGCACACCGCTGATCCAGGATGCGGTCGTCTGCGGTCTCGACAAGCCCTACATCGCATTGCTGGCCTGGCCCAACATTGCGGCGGCAAGAAAGATTGCAGGGCTTGCCGACGACGCTGCGCCTCAGGAGGCGATTGCGCATCCGAAGGTCGCCGCCCATCTGCGTGCGGCGTTGCAGAAGAACAACAAGTCGGGCGGCGGATCCTCGACGCGGATCGTGCGCATTCATCTGATGCTCGAGCCGCCCTCGATCGACGGCCATGAAATCACCGACAAGGGCTATGTCAACCAGGCGGCAACCGCGGCGCGGCGCGCCGATCTTGTCGAACGACTCTATCAGGAA
Source organism: uncultured Parvibaculum sp. (assembly GCF_963975745.1). Classification (NCBI taxonomy): domain Bacteria; kingdom Pseudomonadati; phylum Pseudomonadota; class Alphaproteobacteria; order Hyphomicrobiales; family Parvibaculaceae; genus Parvibaculum; species uncultured Parvibaculum sp. The sequence continues at coordinate 137,119 of NZ_CAXBIB010000003.1, forward strand.
CCGCCGGCCGGCGACGTGATCGTGGTGTGAATGATGGCCGATATCTGCCCGCGCGATGTGCTCGATTTCTGGTTCGCCGCCGGCCCGGAAAAATGGTTTGCGAAGAGCGATGCCTTCGACGCCGAAATCCGCCGCCTGTTCGGCACGCTGCATGGCGAGGCGGCTTCCGGCAAGCATGACAACTGGGCCGACGAACCGCGCGGTGCGCTGGCGCTGATCCTGCTGCTCGACCAGTTCTCGCGCAATCTCTACCGGAACGATCATCGCGCCTTCGCCCAGGATGCGAAGGCGCTGGCGCTGGCCGACATGGCCGTCGCGCGCCGCTTCGATGTCGAGACGCCCGAGACCGCGCGCAAGTGGTTCTACATGCCCTACATGCATTCGGAAGACCTCGCGGCGCAGGAGCGCGGCCTTGCCTATTTCGCCGGGCGTCTCGACGATCCGGAGACGATGAAATTTGCCGTCGAGCATGCCGACATCATCCGCCGCTTCGGCCGCTTTCCGCATCGCAATGCGATCCTCGGCCGCCGCACCACGCCGGAGGAGCAGAGTTTCCTCGACGCGGGCGGTTTCAAGGGCTGATGTCCTTACGGTGCCGGACTTCGGATCATGCGCCGTAGAGATGTGGAGAAACCGGTCGCCTGATAGAATTCGATGGCGCCGGTGTTGAATTCGTGGACCGCCAGTTCGACCGAGGAGAAGCCACGTCGCGCCGCCCAGCGATCCGCGTGTTCGATGAGGGCGCGGCCGATGCCACGCCGTCGCGCGCTCTTGCGTACGCTGAAGTTGTCGATCTCGACAAGACGGCGTTCCGGCCTGACGGGGTTTGCGGGCAGACTACGGACGATCAGCGTTGCAAACCCGTAGAGGCAGCGTGAGTCCCTGGCGGAGGCGACGAGTATGGTGCTCTCGGGCCCGGCGATCAGGCGGGCGACATAGGTGCGCTCGCGCGGCAATCCTTCGGGTTTTACAAAAAGATCGGGACGAGCCTCGCGGTGTAGATCGTCCAGTTCGGCAAAGAGATCGCATAGCTGCTTGAAGTCCGCTTCGGTCGCCGCGCGAACAGCAAAAGGAATTGAGGGCATTCGACTGTCTCCGGGTGTGGCACACCGGGGCCGGAGACGATCGTGAAACAACAATGCCGCCGGCTGGCGGCGGCACTGGTCAATGAAAATGAACGAGCAACGCCGCGCCTATGTGAGCGGCGTATAGTAATCCGAGCGAATGTGGCGTTTCCCGATCATTTGATATCCCTACTACACCGCCTTGCATCCGGCAACGAAGCAACGTGCCGCCGATTGTTTTCCCCTTGGTTCCGATTTAGAACTGACTATATATCCTTCAGCTTTGAACCGGCGGGAGTAAAGATCATGTCCATCAAGACGGCAATCATTGCGGGCGTCGGGCCGCTTCAGGGGCTCGGTGCCGTCTTGTCGCGGCGCATGGCGGGTGAAGGGCTTCATGTCTTCGTCGCCGGGCGAACGAGGGAGAAACTCGAGGCGGTGGCCGGCACGATCCGCGATGGCGGCGGAAACGCGACGCCCGTCGTCTGCGACGTGACACAGGAGGCCGATGTCGTTTCGCTGTTCCGGCAGGCGGAAGAAACGGGCCCGGTCGATCTCGCGATCTACAATGCCGGCAACAACATGATCGGCAAGATTTCGGGCATGGAAGCCGACTATTTCGAGCGATGCTGGCGCGTCTGCCTGTTCGGCGCCTTTCTCTTCACCCGCGAGGCGGCCGATCACATGAGCCCGCGCGGGCAGGGCACGCTGCTCTTCACCGGCGCGTCGGCCAGCATGCGGGGCCGTGAGGGCTTCGCTGCCTTCACCGCCGCCAAGGGCGGGCTTCGCAACTTCGCGCAAAGTGCGGCCAAGGAGCTCGGCCCGCAGGGCATCCATGTTGGCCATGTTGTGGTCGATGGTGGTATCGACGGCGAGAAGCTTCACAACCTGGCACCGCAATATGCTGCTCAGCGCGCGCAGGAAGGCCGCCTGATCGAACTTGAAGGCATTGCCGATGCCTATGTCTATCTCCACGGCCAAAAGCCGGCTGCCTGGAGCTTCGAAATCGACCTGCGCACCCATGCCGAGCCGTGGTAGGCGGCAGATTCCTCCCGATTCCTTAACCGGCACGGCAAGGGCTGCCGGGACGCTGCTGACGCGCCTTTTCTAACCCCTTGAAATACAAGGAAATCCGGGACGGTTTCGGCTGGCCCATGGGTTGCAATCCGTTTGGCAATCGCTTCAAGCCCAACCGGAGAGCGCCGATGATCACCGACCGCGAAATCAACATGCTGGCCGCCTATATGGTCGATACACATGGCCGCAAGGCGCTCGCCTATGCCGACACGGCCGTCGCGGAACTCGAGGAAATCGGCGAGAAGATGCGCGCGGATGCGTGGCGGACGCTACGTCGCGTCGTTGAAGACATGGTCGAGGGCCGGATGAGCCGCGAGGGTCATATCCTGCACTGACAAACTTGCCGCTTGGCGCGCGGACGCCGGGCCGGTTAAAACGGGCCTCTTGAATTCAACAGGGGGCCCTTTTCCATGTCACTCGATCCACAGGCGAAAGCGATCCTCGATGCGCTGGCCGCCGATCCGACCGCGCCGCGCCTGATCGATCTGCCGCCGGCCGAAGGCCGCGAGATGTATCGCGCGATGGCGCAGGCGATGGATCTGCAGGGCGTTGCGATCGGCAAGGTCGAAGACCGTGCCGTTCCCGGACCCGAGGGGGAGATCCCTGTTCGCATCTATACGCCGGTCGCTTCCGGCGGCACGGTGCCGGCACTGGTCTATTTCCATGGCGGCGGCTGGGTAATCGGCGATCTCGAGACGCATGATGCGCTGTGCCGCACGCTCGCCAACGAGGCGGGTTGCAAGGTCATCGCCGTCGATTACCGCCTCGCGCCCGAGCATCCGTTTCCGGCCGCCTTTGACGATTGTCTGGCGGCGACGAAATGGGTCGAGAAGAACGCATCCGATATCGGCATCGATCCCAACCGCATCGCGGTGGCGGGCGACAGCGCGGGCGGCAATCTTGCGGCGGCTGTTGCGCTGCAGGCCAGGGCGGACAAGAGCCCGCACATCGCCTTCCAGCTTCTGATCTATCCGGTGACCGATGCGCCGCGTCGAACGCAATCCTACAAAGATTTCGGCGAAGGCTATTTCCTCGAGGCCGAGGGTATGGACTGGTTCTGGAATCATTATGTGACCGGTGCCGGCGCCAATGCCGACGATCCGCGTCACTCGCCGTTGCGGGCGCCGTCGCTTGCCGGTTTGCCGCCGGCCTATGTCGTGACGGCCGGTTTCGATGTGCTGCGCGACGAAGGCCGGGCTTATGCCGAGGCGCTGAAGAAGGCAGGCGTTGCCGTCGAATATGTCAATTACGAAGGCATGATCCACGGCTTCTTCAACCTTCAGGGCGCGCTCGATGTCGCACGCGACGCGGTCAAGGCGGCGGCCAAGGCCCTGAAAGAAGCGCTGGCCTAGTCGAGCAGCGCATCCACCAGTTCGGCGAAAGAGGCGGCGACATCAGCGCCGCCTTTTTTTGCGGCCATGGCGTCGCCCTTGCGATACTTGCCGGTGCAGACCAGCACGGCCGCAAGTCCCGCCTCGCGCGCGCCGATGACGTCCGCCTCGAGATCGTCCCCCACCATCAGGACGCGTTCGGACGGCAGGTTGAGCGCCGCTGCCGCTGCGCGGAAGAAATCCGGCGCCGGCTTGCCGATCAGCCTTGCATCGATACCGCTGGCATATTCGAGCGCTGCCACGAAAGGCCCGGCGTCGAGCTCAAGCCCGTTTGCACCGCGAAAGAAGCGATTGCGGCCGAGCGCATAGAGACGCCCGTCCTCGATCAGAATTTCAAAGGCGCGGTTCAGGCTTTCGAACGTGAAGTGTTCGCCCGCGTCGCCGATCAGAACCGCGTTCGGCATTTCCGCCTCGGGCGGACAGTCAGGCAGAAGATCGGGGTGAACGAGAAGATGCGGCCGCGCGCCTTCTGCATCGAGGATCGCGGCCGCAACGCTGGCCGGCGTCACGATTTCGGCCGCCGTGACCTCGAAACCGAGCGCGGTCAGACGCTCGGCCAATGCCGCCCGCGTTGTCCGTGTCGTGTTGGTCAGCAGGCGAAAGGGCAGGCCGGATGCCTTGAGGCGTGCGAAGGCGGATGCCGAACCTGAAATGGCCTCCTCGCCCTGATACAGCACGCCGCCGACATCCAGCAGCAGGCCTGAGACTTCGTTCAGGGGAACTGGCGTCATTGCGCGTCCCTCGCGCCGGAACTGCCCACCCGGTCAGAATCCTAGTCCGGGCATGGAAGTGAAGGCAAGCATGCGGTATATGGCGGATAACAAGAGGGAGGCCATCATGCCGGCATTGCGCGCACCAGAGGTTCATCCGTTTTCCGGTTTCGACGTGCCGCATCTGCTGGCGGTGCATGTCGCGGCGCGGGGGGAACATCCGTTCCTGATCTGGGAACCCTTCGAAGGCGCGGCAAAGACCTGGAGCTATGCGCGTTTCGCGCATGAGGTGCAGGCGGTCGCCGCCGGTCTCAGGGCGCGCGGCGTCAAGACCGGCGAACGGGTGCTGATCCATCTCGACAATTGTCCCGAAAGCCTGATCGCCTGGTATGCCTGCGCCCATCTCGGCGCCGTCGCCGTCACCACAAATGCCCGTTCGGTCGCCGACGATCTGATCTATTTCAGCGAGCATGCGGCGGTCGTCGGCGCGATCACGCAGCCGGCCTTTGCCGGTCTGGTTGCCGCCTCCTGCAAGAACATCAAGTGGCTCGCCGTCACCGAGACCGACAATGGCGCGGCGCCGAAGGCGACGAACCGCCCGCCCAAATCGGAGAGCTTCGCCGCGCTTTACGGCAATCCGGCCGACGCGCCGCTGCGCGCGCCGAACCCGATGCTGCCGGTCGGCGTGCAATACACCTCGGGCACCACCTCGCGTCCCAAGGGTGTCGTCTGGACGCATGCCAATGCGCTGTGGGGCGCCAAGCTCTGTGCCATGCATGAGGACCTCCGTCCCTCGGACGTCCATCTCACCTATCTGCCGCTCTTCCATACCAATGCGCAGTCCTATTCGGTGCTGGCCGCGCTCTGGGTCGGCGCCACGGTGGTGCTGCAGCCGCGCTTTTCGGCCTCGCGTTTCTGGAGCGTGTCGGCGAAGCACGGCTGCACCTGGACCTCGATGGTGCCGTTCTGCGTGCGTGCATTGATGGGACAGGAAAAACCCGCCTCGCACAGCTACCGTTTCTGGGGCAACGGCATTTCGGCACCGCCCACCGATGCGCATTTCGGCGTCAAGACCATCGGCTGGTGGGGCATGACCGAAACCATCACGCATGGCATTGTCGGCGATCCCTGGCTGCCGAACCGGCCGATGTCGATCGGCAAGCCGGCCACGTCGTACGAGATCGCGATTCTGCATGAAGACGGAACGCCGGTCGCGCCTGGCGAGACCGGCGAACTTCTGGTGCGCGGCGTGCCGGGCCTCTCGCTCTTTGCCGAGTATCTCAACAATCCGGAAGCGACCGCAAAAAGCTTCGACGATCAGGGCTACTTCATCACCGGCGATCGCGTGACGCTGGGCGAGGATGGCTTCATTTCCTTCGCCGATCGCGACAAGGACATGCTGAAGGTCGGCGGCGAGAATGTCGCGGCCTCCGAAATCGAGCGTGTCATCATGACGGTGCCCGGCATTCACGAATGCGCGGTTGTCGGCAAGCGCGACCCGATGCTCGATGAAGTACCGGTCGCCTTCCTGCTGGTGCCGGGCGGCGAGGCGGCGGCGCCCCGCGACCTCGTGGCACAGGTCATGACGGCATGCGAGAAAGGCCTTGCGGATTTCAAGCGCCCGCGCGAAATTCGGATCGTCGACTCACTCCCGCGTTCCACGCTCGAGAAAATAGCGAAAGCCGAGCTCCGCCGTCTGGTCGACGGCGCGCCCCAGAGCTGACGCGCATCGGGACACTTCCGCCGCCGGGCCGAAGGTCCGGAGGCACCGCGATGTCGCAACCGGAGGGCGCGCCCGCGCCGCAATCCTCGCTGATGGTCCCGAAGCTCGTCACCGTGCTTCGCGAGGGCTATGGCTTTGCCGCCTTCCGCGCCGATTTCATTGCCGGGCTGACGGTCGCCATCGTTGCCCTGCCGCTTGCCATGGCGCTGGCGATCGCCAGCGGCACCACGCCCGACAAGGGGCTGATCACCGCCGTTGTTGCGGGCTTCCTGATTTCGGCGCTGGGCGGCAGCCGCTACCAGATCGGCGGTCCGACCGGGGCCTTTGTCGTCGTCGTCTTCAATGTCATCGCGGTTCACGGCTATGACGGTCTCGTCATCGCCACCGCCATGGCCGGCGTCATGCTGATCGGCGCCGGGCTGTTGCGTGTCGGCACTTTCATCAAGTACATCCCGCAGCCGGTTGTCACCGGCTTCACCGCCGGCATCGCGGTCATCATCGCGGTGAGCCAGGTGAAGGATTTTCTCGGCCTGACGCCCGAGCACGAGCCTGCCGAATTTTTCGAAAAGGTGATGGCGCTCGGAGCGGCGCTGCCAGGTTTCGCGCCACAGACCTTTCTGGTCGCCGCCGGTGCGCTCCTTCTCATTCTTCTGCTGCGCCGCTACCGGCCCGGCTGGCCCGGCTTTTTGATTGCGGTGGTTGTGGCCGGCGCCGTGGTGGCGCTGTTCGGCATCGACACCGACACGATCGGCACCCGCTTCGCCGGCCTCGAACCCAGTTTCGCATTGCCGGATTTTCCGCATGTGACGATGGAACGGGTCGTGGCGCTTTTCCCCAGCGCCTTCACCATCGCCTTCCTTGCCGGCGTCGAGTCGCTCTTGTCGGCCATGGTTGCCGACAGCATGACCGGGCGGCGCCACCGTTCCAATTGCGAGCTGGTGGCGCAGGGTGTCGCCAATTGCGCCTCGGCTGCCATCGGCGGCATGCCGGCGACCGGCGCCATCGCGCGCACCGCCACCAATATCCGCGCCGGCGCGCGCGGGCCTGTCGCCGGCATGCTGCATGCGGTGTTCATTCTCGGCTTCATGCTGCTGGCCTGGCCGGTCACGGCCTATATCCCGCTGGCGGCCCTGGCTGCCGTTCTCCTCGTCGTCGCCTGGAACATGAGCGAGATCGACAAGTTCCGGCATCTGATGAAGGCGCCGATCGGCGACCGCGCGGTCCTGCTGATCACGTTCGGCCTGACCGTTGCCGTCGATCTGACGGTTGCCATCGAGGTCGGCGTCGTGCTGGCCGCCGTTCTCTTCATGCACCGCATGTCGGAAGCCGTCGAGGTGCAGGCACATATGAAGATCCTCGACGAGGATGTCGCCGACGATGCGCCGCATATGCTGCGCCCGATCGAGGAATATGAGCTGCCCGACGGCGTCGTCTCCAGCGTCATCCGGGGACCCTTCTTCTTCGGTGTCGCGATGCGGCTCGGCGAGACGCTCGACCGCATCGGCGCGCCGCCGCGCGTGCTGATCCTGCGTATGCGCGCCGTGCCGATGATCGATGCCTCGGGCGCGTCGGCCATCGACGCGCTGATCGCGCGCTGCCGCCGTCACGGCACGCGGGTGCTGATCACCGGCCTGCAGACGCAGCCGCGTCTCGTGCTGCGCAAGATGGGCGTCACCGCCGATCCGCTGGTCAGGCTCGTTCCCGGTATCGACGAAGCGCTGGTGCTGGCGCGCGAAATCGTTGCAGGCGACTAGGTGAGCAACTTCCCCGGGTTCATCACGCCCTTGGGGTCCATCTCGCGCTTGGTCGCCTTCAGCAGCGCATAGCCGATCTCGCCCTTTTCCTCCGCCAGCCATGGTGCATGGTCGGTGCCGACGCCGTGGTGATGGCTGATCGTGCCGCCATTCATCAGGATCGCGTCGGAGGCCGCGCGCTTGATCGCCTGCCACTGCGCGATTTCGCGGTCGAGCTGGCGCGGAAAGACGAAGGTGAAATAGAGGCTCGAGCCGTCGGGATAGGAATGGCTGACATGCGCCATCACGATGCCGCGGGCGTTCTGTTCGGGCATGTGGGCGCTCATCGCCGCGTCGATCGCGGCGGCGACCTTGTCGTGCAGATTGGCGATGTTCGACCAGCGCGTCGAGGTTTCCAGCGTGTCGACGCCGATGCCGCGGTCCATCATCGGATCGCGGATCGCCGGCCCGTTGAAGCGGCCATGGAACCAGCGCTTGCCGGGACCGGTGCCCAGCGCCAGCGCGCCGAGACGCTTGCAGATGCCTTCGCTCTGTTCCTGCGCCCAGATCACGGTTTCCTTCTCGCCTTCATGGCCGATCAGCATCAGGCAGGGCGCGTCGTCGAAGCCCTTCATCTTCAGATAGGCGCGTTGCAGCCGCGCTTTCAGCCCGCCCGAACCGGTCGAGGAGAAGGTCTGGAAGAAATGCGTTTCGGGCGCATCCGACAGGCGCACCATCGCCACCGGGATCTCGGCATGGTTGATGCGCCGCGCCGCTTCGACGCCGGCGGCGAAGTTCCTGAACAGGTAGCCGCGATAATCCTTGCGCTCCGGCAACTCGTGGATCTTCACCGTCGCTTCGCAGATCACGCCGAGCGTGCCTTCCGAGCCTGCGACCAGCTGGTTGAGATTGGGACCGGCGGCGGACGCGGGCGTCGATTCGGTCGTCCAGAAGCCTTTCGGTGTCGCCAGTTTTGCCGAGACCAGCCATTTCTCGGCCTTGCCGTAGCGGTTCGACTGCTGGCCGGCGCCGCGCGCCGCGATCCAGCCGCCCAGCGTCGAATATTCGAAGCTCTGCGGATAATGGCCCAGCGTCACGCCATGCATCTGCAGCTGTTCCTCGAGCGCGGGCCCATAGATACCGGCCTCGATGCGCGCCGTCATCGACACCTTGTCGATCTGGATCACGCGCGTCATCAGCGTCGTGTCGAGCGTCAGCACCGCGCCGCCCAGCGTCTTCGACACCGCATTGATGCCGCCCACCACCGACGAGCCGCCGCCATAGGGGATCAGCGCAATGCCTTCCTCGGCGCAGAGCTTGACGATCGCCAGCACCTCCTCGGGTCCGCGCGGATAGATCACGGCGTCGGGCGCCATGTCGAGCTTGCCGGCGCGGACATAGAGCAGGTCGTGATAGCTCTTGCCGCGCGCATGGAAGGCGCGTTCGTAGTCGTCGGTGCGGAACTGGTTGTCGCCGACAATGGCGCGCAGACGTTCCTGTGTGGCCTCGGCGATGCGGCCACGCGGCAGCCGGATATCGGCCAGCGGCACGGCCGGCGTCAGCGGCAGCCGGCTCATGCCCAGCGTCTGCTCGATCCAGCTCCATTGCGGTGCATCCGGCGGCAGCGGGTTCGGTTGCTTCACCGGGCCCCAGCCGTTCCAGCGCAGCGTCTGTCGGTCGATGGTCATCAGCGTTCCTCGTCTTTTCTTGTTGTCAGCAGCGCAGGGTCAGGGCCTGCGGCATGATCTCGAAACGCGCCGGCAGGCGGCCCGGCCCCTCGCCGTCGACATCGAGCAGCACCGGCTCGGCGCCCATCGGTGTCGCCATCACCCATTTGGCGCGCGTGTGGGAAACCTTCTCGCCGTCGATATGCGTGCCTTCCTTCATCGAGCCGGTGCCGGTCAGGAGATCCATGAAGGTCAGATCGCGCATCACGACGAGATCGAACAACCCGTCATCGGGTTCGGCGTCGGGCGCCATTTTCAGCCCGCTGCCGAAATAGCGCCCATTGGCGACGGCGCCGAGGCCGATATTCAGCGTCTGGTCGTAGCCGGTGTCGGTGGTGATGCGTACCGGCCGCGTCTTGTGGCGCAGCGCGGTTGCCAGCGTCGCCCAGAAGAAGGCGAAATTGCCGCCCAGGGCCTTCTGCCAGGTGGCGCGATTGACCGCGCGCACCGTTTCGCCCGAAAGGCCGAAGCTGGCGATATTGTCGAAATAGCGCTCCGCCTCCTGACCGTCCTCGGCAATGAAGGTCAGGCGGCCGATATCGATCTTGCGCGTCGTGCCGGCGGCGATGCGCGCAACGCAGCCTTCGGCATCCTGCGGCAGGTCGAAGGTGCGGCGGAAATCGCCGCCGGTACCGGCATTCAGCACCGCGAAATGCGCTTCCGGGTTGATCGGCAGCCCGTTCTCGAAAAAGCCGTTGACCGCCTCGTTGATGGTGCCGTCGCCGCCCACCGCGATGACGAGCTGGGCGCCGTCCTTCAGGGCGCGGCGCGTCAGTTCGGCGGCCGGCAGGAAATGCGGCGTCGAGGGCCCGGCGGTGAAATGCGCGCGCACCGGCCCCAGTTCCTTCTCGAGCGCGGCGGCGATGATGCGCCAGGCGCGGCCGGTGCGGCCGCCGCCCGAACGCGGATTGACGATGGCGGCGATATGCGGCGTCATGCGGCCTCTCCCCCTGCTGCCTGCGGTTCGAAGGCGCGCGTCGTTTCGGCGATCTCGCGCGCCGTCGCGGTTTCGTCCCAGCCAAGCTCGCGGCGCATCAGCTCAGCCACGCGGCCGATCACCTCGGCGCCCGGATGGCCCAGCGTGCCGAGGCCGGTGCGGCGGAAGACGACATCGGCCAGATGCAGCGCCATTTCGTGGCGCACCGCATGCACCACCTGTGCGCCGATCTCGGCGACGTTGGGGCCCAACCGGCGCAGCAATTCCTCGCTCTCGCCCTGTCGCTCGGCTGCGGTTGCCAGCACCTCGTCGATGCGGCTGCCGTAGAAATTGACCAGGTTCTCGACCACATCGCCCGGCAGATGGGCGTGGCGCTTCTTCGCCCGCGCGATGAAGCTTTTCAGGCGGCCGATCTCGCCGCCATGGACCGGCGTGCAATGGGTCTCGCAGGCCGCCGCCTTGCCGAGCTTCTTCAGCGCCAGATCGACCACCTGTTCGGCGAGATGGCGCGAGGTCGTCCATTTGCCGCCGATCGCCGAGACCAGCCCCTCGATCGCCTCTTCCGGCGCATGGTCGTAAACCTCCGCCGCGCGGCTGGCGTTGTAGCTGTCCTTCTTTCCCTCTTCGCCGTCCGCCACTTGCGGCGTCGTGTCGACCAGCGGCCGAAGTCCGACATAGAAATGCAGCACGTCGTCGCGCTTGAGATTGAGCCCCGGCAGACCGTCATTCACCACGCGCAGGAAATCGGCGATGTCCTTCTCGGTGACGCCGGCTGCGTCGGGCTCCTCCTCGAACACGGTGTCGGTGGTGCCGATGATGGTGTGGCCGCGCCATGGGATGACGAAGAAATGCCCGCCGATCCTCGACTTGATCGCCACCGCGTTCTCGCCGGTGAGCGCGCGGGTGATGATGTGGATGCCCTTCGAGCGGATCAGGCGGCGCGCCGGTGTCTCGTCGGCAAAGCCCATCAGCCGGTCGGCCCAGGGGCCGGCCGCATTGACGACGAGCTTGCCTTTTATCGTATGCGCGGCGCCCGTCAGCCGGTCCGTCGCTTCGACGCCGGTGATGCGCACGCCGTTCCCCATCGCCGCTTCGCTGACAAAGCCGGTCACCTCGGCATAATTGGCTGCGTCGGCGCCATATTCGACCGCGCCCTCGATGCATTCGAGGCAGAGGCGTTCGGGCGCGAACATCTGGCAATCGTAATAGATCATCGCGCCGGTCAGGCCCTCGCGCGGCAGCGAGGGCACCAGGTCGAGCGCTTTCGCTTTCGAGATGCGGCGGAAGCCCGGCAGCTTCTTGTCGTCGTCGTTCAGCCAGTTGCGGTCGAAGGAGAGCAGATCGTAAAGCGTCAGCCCGATCCCCATCACGATCGGTCCCGCCATGCCCCAGCCATAGGTCGGCAGGATGAAGGGCAGGGGGTGGACCATATGCGGCGCATTGCTCTCCCAGAGGCGGCGCTCGCGAAGCGATTCGCGCACCAGCTTCAACTCGCCATTGACCAGGTAGCGCAGGCCGCCATGCACCAGCTTCGAGGAGCCGGCCGTCGTCGCATGGGCGAAATCGTCCTTCTCCAGCAGCGCCACCTTGAGGCCGCGCAAGGCCGCGTCCCAGGCCACGCTGGCGCCGGTGATGCCGCCGCCCACCACCACGAGGTCGTATTCGGTCGCACTCATGGCGTGAAGATCGCGCTGCATCTGGTCCTTGTCCGTTGATTGGCCCCGGGGCCTGCGAGGCTAGCCGGAGGATGCCCACGGGTCCAGCATCGCCGCCGCGTCAGCTGCGCTTCTTCAGCCCCGCCTGTTTCATGCGCCATGTCAGATGGTCGATGCGGTCCTGGCCGAAAAAGGGTTCGCCCTCGAAGACCATCAGCGGCACGCCCCAATGGCCGGCCGCCTTCTGCGCCGCCTCGTTTGCGGCGATGACGGCTTCGAGGCGGTCCTTCTCCTTTTCGGCCGCCGCGTCGAGTTCGTCCATGTCGAGGCCGGCCCGCGCGGCCGCGCCGCGCAGATGGTTGCCCTCGTGCCAGTTCTTCGTGCCGCCGAAGATCAGCGTCGAGACTTCCTGCAGGAAGGCGAGGCCCCGGCCCCGTTCGGCCGCCAGCACGCCGGCGCGGGTCAGCCGGTGGATGTAAGGCTGCTCCTTCGGCACCTCGCCCGATTTCATGTCCATCACGATCGGGTCGGGCGAGGGCCAGGCGTAAGGAAGGCCTTCCATCTCGGCGACACGGACCGTGTCCTTCAAGAGATAGGGCGGCCACATCGGATTGACCTGCTTGAAGAAGCCTTCGATGCGCACCGCGATCGGATAGACCGGGCGGACATTGCAGACGACGTCGTAATCGCGCGCCAGCGCCGACAGCCGCGGCGTCGCCAGATAGGAATAGGGCGAGCGGAAGGACCAGAAGAGATCGAATTGAAGCGTCATGGCGGTTGCCTCCCGGGCGGGCTGTTTCTAATGTTTGTCATTAATATGCGTTTGGCTCGCATCGGGCGCAAGGCCGCTGCTAGAGTTGGCGCCAACAAGCAACAAACGCCAACATAAAAGACAGGGAGGACCACCCCATGCCGCAGGTCAAGGCGAACGGCATCGAGATCGAATATGAGAGCTTCGGCCCGGCAGACCGCGACGCGGTTCTGCTGATCATGGGCTTCAGCGCCCAGCTGACCATGTGGCCGACCGAGCTCTGCGAGGAGCTGGTCAGTCGCGGCTACCGCGTCATCCGCTACGACAATCGCGATGTCGGCCTGTCCGCCAAGCTCGAGGCGAAGGGCGTGCCCGACATGGAGAAACTCTTCGGCGCGCTGATGACCGGCGCCGCGGTCGAGGCGCCCTATTCGCTCGACGACATGGCCGCCGATGCGGCCGGGCTGCTCGATGCGCTGAAGATCGAAAGGGCGCATATCGTCGGCGCCTCGATGGGCGGCATGATCGCCCAGCTTGTTGCCGCCAATCACCCCGAAAAGACGCTCTCGCTGACCTCGATCATGTCGAATACCGGCAATCCCGATCTGCCCCAGGGCTCGCCCGAGGCCATGGGCGCGCTGATGGCCCCGGCGCCGGCGCCCGACGATATCGAGGCGATCGTCGCCCGCGGCATCAACACCTGGAAGGTGATCGGCAGCCCCGGCTATCCGACCGACGACCAGCAATTGCGCCAATGGGTGATGCGCGACGCGAAGCGCAGCTACTACCCGCAAGGCGTCACGCGGCAATTCGCGGCCATCGTCGCCAATGGCGACCGGCGGCCGAAACTGAAGAACATCAAGGCGCCCACCGTGGTGCTGCACGGCGCCGACGATCCGCTGGTGCCGGTCGCCGGCGGCAAGGACACGGCCGACAATATTCCGGGGGCGGAGCTTCGCGTCATTCCCGGCATGGGCCACGATTTCCCGCTCGGCCTGGTGCCGGTCTTTGCCGATGCCATCGAGGCGGCGGCCAGGCGCGCCGCCGGCGCCGCACGCGCGGCGGACTGAGCCCATGACACAGCAGATCGTCACGGCCAACGGTATCGCGATCAACATGGAGGACCGGGGGCCGGCCGACGCCACCCCGATCCTGTTCGTCAATGGCTACACCTCGACAATGCTGAGCTGGCCCGAGGAGCTGATGGAAGGCTTGCGCGCGCAAGGCTTCCGCGTCATCCGCTACGACAATCGCGATGTCGGCAAGTCGGCGAAGTTCTCCGGCCTGCCGAAGATCTCCGACGTCGTTGCGGCGGTGCGCGAGGGCAAGAAGCCCGACATCCCCTACACACTCGCCGACATGGCGGGTGACGGCATCGGCGTGCTCGACGCGCTTGGGCTGAAGCGCGCCCATGTCATGGGCATTTCGATGGGCGGCATGATCGTGCAGCGCATGGCGATCCACCACCCCGAACGGCTGATCTCGGTGACCTCGATCATGTCGTCGACCGGAAATCCCGATCTGCCGGGGGCCAGCGATGAAGCGCTGAAGGCCTTGCAGGCGCAGCCGCCATCGGAGGAACGCGAAGACGTCATCCGCCATCGCATGAAGGGCCGGCGCGTCTATCAGAGCCCCGCCTGGCCGAAAACGGAGGACGACCTCTACGCGCTCGTCGCGCGCGAATACGACCACATGTATTACCCCGAAGGTGGGCAGCGCCAATATGCGGCGATCATGGGCGACGGCAGCCGCGTCGAGGCACTGAAGAAAATCCGCGTGCCGTTCCTGGTCATTCACGGAAAGGCCGACCCGCTGGTGCCGCATGCCGGCGGCGCGGACACGGCGAAATCCGTGCCGGGTGCCAGGCTCGTCTCGATCGACGGCATGGGCCACGACCTCCCGGTCGAGCTCTGCCCGCAATATGTCGAGCTGATCACGGGTCACGCCCGCGCGGCCGAAGCGAAACAGGCGGCGGAGTAGGGCGCTTCAAGGGTTTTCACGCGAAGGCGCGAAGACGCGAAGAAGGAAGGTTTTGCACGCAGAGGCGCAGAGACGCAGAGGTGCCGTGCCCTTGAGGCCGGCCGTGCCTCTATCGTTTCAATGATTGCGCCTGCGGCGCGAAGGAAGACGGTAATTTTTCGCATCAACCAAAAACACAGTGTCACCCCGGCGAAAGCCGGGGTCCACTCGCTGCGCCGCTTGCCGCAGCGGTTGATGGCGTCGATCGCGTGGCAAGAACCGGTGCCCCAAACGCTTGCTGAGGGAACCAATGGATCCCGGCTTTCGCCGGGATGACACTGTTGGGTTGGGAGAGGTCGTGCCAGACCCACGACATCGCCGGAAGACTCTTCGCGCCGCAGGCGCAATCATTGAAATAATGCAGGCACAGCCGGTCTCAAAAGCACAGCCCCTCTGCGTCTCTGCACCTCTGCGTGCCAAACCTTTTTTTCTTCTCCGCGCCTCCGCGGCTCCGCGTGAAAACCCTTTCTTCCTTCAAACCTCCGCCGAACCGCCATCCACCGGAATGGTCGCACCGGTCGTATAGGCACTTGCCCGCGAGGCGAGGAAGATCGCGACGCCGGCGGCGTCTTCGGGCGTGCCGATGCGGCCCAGCGGATTGCCGGCCTTGATCGCGTCGCCGAAGCTTTCGAGCGTCGCCTTCATCATCTGGCTCGGGAAGGGCCCCGGCGCGATCGCGTTGACCAGGATGTGTTCGCGCGCGAGACGCTTGGCGAGATGCCGCGTCAGCATGATGACGCCGGCCTTCGACGAGGAATAGGCATAGGTTTCGAGTTCCGGCGGGGTGATGCCGTTGACCGAGGCCGTGTTGATGACACGGGCCGGACTTGCGGCGCTGGCGGAAGCGCGCAGCAGCGGCAGCATCTTCTGCGTCAGGAAGAACACGCCCTTGAGGTTGATGTTCTGCACCTTGTCCCAGCCGCTTTCGGAATATTCGTCGATCGGCTCGCCCCAGGCCGCGCCCGCATTGTTGATCAGCACGTCGAGCTTCGGCTCGCGTTTGGCCAACTCGGCCGCGATGCCGGCAATGCCTTCCTGCGTGCCGAGGTCGAAGGGCAGCGAAATGCAGGTGCCCTTCTTCGACAGTTCTTCGGCGAGCTCGTTGCAGGCCTGCGCCTTGCGCGCGGTGATATAGACTTTCGCGCCGTTTTCGACAAAGCCGGTCGCGATCATCTCGCCGATGCCGCGCGACCCGCCGGTGATCAGCACGGTCTTGCCTTCGACGCTGAAGAGATTTTTCATTGAGGCGTTCCCCCTGTTCGGATTTTCAATGGCGGGAAGCTAGCTGACGCAGGGGAAATCGGCAAACGAGGAGGCTCTTTTCTTCCCACCCTCCCCTGGGGGAGGGTGGGAAGGGGAGTCGAAATCTTTTCTCCTCACTCCGCCAGCCGTTTCGACATCAGCGTGCGGCCCGAATCCGCGTAGCCGCGCCCGTCATAGAGCCGCCGCGCCCGGGCGTTGTGGAGTTCCACCTCGAGATGCAGATAGCGGATGCCGGCTTCCTTCGCCGCCCGCTCGGCCACATCCATCACCGCACGGCCCAGCCCGCGCCCGCGATACGCCTCCACCAGATGCAATTCGTCGATGAAGCCGTCGGTGCCGCCATATTCGACCGAGAAGCCGAGCGACAGCACCAGATAGCCGGCAATCGCGTCGCCGTCGCGGATGATGAAGGCCCGCGCATTGGGCTCGCCCGCGCAAAGGCGGTCGAGCGCCGGGCCCTGCTCGGCCGCGTCGTATTCATGCCCGTCAAAGGCGTAATAGTCGCGCACCAGCGCTTCCAGCACCGCGCGGTCGGCCGGCGTGACGGGGTCGAATGTCAGGGCGTCGCTCATGGCCGGAATTTATCGGCCCGGCGATCCTCCGTGGTCAAATGAAAAAATGTGAGAAAGAAAGGATTTTGCACGCGGAGCCGCGGAGAAGAGGAGAAGGAAGAAAGTAAGGGTTTGCACGCAGAGGCGCAGAGACGCAGAGGGGCTGCATCCGTGAGGTCGGCTGTGCCTTCACCATTTCAATGATTGCGCCTGCGGCGCGAAGGAAGGGAAAAAGGTCGTCATTGCGAGGAGCGAAGCGACGAAGCAATCCAGAGGCCGCAAGCGCCGCGTTTGCCGCATCTGGATTGCTTCGGCCTTTCAGGCCTCGCAATGACGCGGTGTTTTTCCGTGGCAGATACGGCAGGCACCCGGCGCGTAGCGCCAAAAAGCCTTCTCTTTCGTCGCTGCGGCTCCGCCTATGCATCTGGTTGGGGCGACGCAGAGCCTTACCCACACATGCGGCCCCTCTGCGTCTTCCTCCTGCGCTGCTTCGCAGCTACGGAGGACAGGCTGCGCCTCTGCGTGAATCCTTCTCTCTTCCTCCTCCGCGGCTCCGCGTCTCCGCGTGAAAAATCCTTCCTTCCTTCCTTCCTTCAAACAAAAAGGGCGCCCCGTGAGGCGCCCTTTCCTTGTCCCCTGCAACCCGCCTCAGAAGGCGGCCGCGTCGAGCGCCATGTAGCCGTCGGCGCCCTGTTTGGCGCGTTCGAGCCAGCTTGCGGTCATCGGCATTTCGCGTTCCATCCAGTAGCGCGCCAGCACCAGCTTGCGCTCGTAGAAGGCCTTGTTGCCTTCGCCGGCCGCGAGCTTGGCCTGCGCGATCTTGGCCATCCGCGCCCACATCCACCCCAAGGCCACCGTGCCGAAAATGTTCAGCATGTCGTAGGAGGCAGCGCCCGCATTGTCGTAATTCTTCGGCGCGTTCTCCATCAGCCAGCCGGCCGCCTCGCCGAGGCGCTTGTAGCCGGTCTGCAAGGGCTCGATGAAGGGCTTCATCGCGGCGTCGCCTTCGTTCTCCTTGATGAATTCCTCGATCTTGGCAAAGAAGGTCATCGTCGCGCGGCCGCCCTTGGCCGTCATCTTGCGGCCGACGAGATCGAGCGCCTGGATGCCGTTGGCGCCTTCATAGACCTGGTTGATGCGCGCATCGCGCACGAACTGTTCCATGCCGTGGTCGCGGACATAGCCATGCCCGCCGAACACCTGCATCGAGTCGTTGGCCGCCTGGAAGCCGCGGTCGGTGAAGAAGGCCTTGATCACCGGCGTCATCAGCTGGGCGAGGTCGGCCGCTTCCTCGCGTTCCTTCTCGTCCTTGCCGAAGACCTGCAGCGTGAACAGCATCGAGACATACATGGCCAGCGCCCGGGCGCCTTCCACGAACGAACGCGACGAGATCAAGAGCCGCCGCACATCCGGGAACACCATGATCGGGTCGGCCGCCTGGTCGGGGTTCTTGGCGCCGGTCAGCGCGCGGCCCGCCAGGCGCTCATTCGCGTAAGCCACGCCGTTCTGGTACGCCACTTCGCCGATCGCGATGCCCTGGATGCCGACGCCCATGCGCGCGCCGTTCATCATGCCGAACATGCCGGCCATGCCGGCCGATTTCGACTTTTTCACTTCGCCGGTCTCGGTCTTCTTTTCCGGCGGCCGGCCGCCGAGGCGATAGGCGACGGCCTCGTCGAAATTCAAGACGGCCGTCGCGTTGCCCTTGATGCCCATCTTCTTCTCGATCGAGCCGCAGCTCACGCCGTTGCGGCCCTTGATCGCGCCGGTCTCCTTGTCCACCAGCATCTTCGGCACCATGAAGAAATTGACGGTCGAGAGATCGTTGGCGAGCTTGCCGTCCGCGTCCGGCACTTTCGCGATCACCATATGGATGATGTTGTCGGTCATGTCGTGATCGCCGCCCGAGATGAAGATCTTGGTGCCGGTGATGCGGTAGGTGCCGTCTTCCTGTTCGACGGCCTTGGTCTTCATCAGCTTCAGGTCGGTGCCGCAATGCGGTTCCGTCAGGCACATCGTGCCGGTCCATTCGCCCGAGATCATCTTCTTCGCCACATGTTCCTTCATCCAGGGCTCGCCGGTCGCCCAGAGCGCCGAATAGGCCGCCGTCGTCAGGCCCGGATACATCGCGAAGGCCTGGTTCGCCGACATGCCCATTTCGGTGAAGGCGAAGGTCACGACCGAGGGCAGCCCCGCGCCGCCGGCATCTTCCGGCGCGCCGAGGCGGTTCCAGCCATCCTCGCAATATTTCTGGAAGGCTTCCTTGAAGCCGGGCGGCGTGCGCACGACGCCGTTCTCCAGCACGCAGCCATGCTCGTCGCCCACCTGGTTCAGCGGCTGCAGAACCTCCTCGCAGAATTTCGCGCCGCCTTCGAGGATCGCCGACGTCATGTCGGGCGTCAGCTCGCCGAAGCCCGGCACATCGCCGCGCTTGTCGATTTCCAGCAGCTCGTGGAACAGGAAGAGGAAATCTTCCACGGGGGCCTTGTAGCTCGGCATCGGGGGCTCCTTCGGTTTACAGAATTGTCAGCAGACGCGGCGGAATATGGCCGAGCCCGGCGCATTTGTCGAGCATGACGCAAGGGCAGCCCGCGCGCCGCCGCCCCGCGCCCGCCGCAATCTGCCTACGCAAGGAAAACGCCCGCGGATCTGCCGCTGCAAGGCGCGGAGTGCGACTCCGCAAGACGGGGTGTCGACCGGCATGTGCGCCTCGAGCACAGGCATTCACGGCAAGCATGTCGCAAACGCGCCCGGCGCAAACACACCCACAGCAAACACACACACAGGTGTCACCCCGGCGAAAGCCGGCCTGCACCCGCGTTGGCCCCCGACATCCCCACCATTGTCATTGCCGGGCCGGACCGAAGGTCCGTGACCCGGCAATCCAGAAGCCGCCGTCAGGCGGCGTCTCGCTTCGCAAGGATTCGGGCGGGAAACACAACGCACACAGACGAGGTTTGCGTGCCGCGCAAACACACCCAAAACCGTCATTCCGGCGCCTGTCCCGGCGAAAGCCGGGAACACCGGAATCAATGGACCTCTCGCCGTGTTCAGGTGCCAAGGAAAAATTCGCGCGAAGACGCGAAGCTCGCGCGCCGCGCACGACGCAACAAACGGCGGTGCTCACCGAAAACGGGCGATGCCGAACGTTAGCACTCGCACTCACCACAAAACGTCATGGGCCCCGAAGGCGGGCCATCCACGAATTTCTTGCATGTTGCAGCGGGCGGCTCAGGGTCGTGCCTTGCTCCACGCAGCGCTACCATTGAACAACGATTGAATAGGTGTGTTGGATATGCGAGGCGATACCACTATCAGTCGCAGATACCAAATGCCGCAGAAGATCCTCAGAGTCCTTTACACCGGAATTTGTCAGGCGAACCTTACCCGACGGACTTTGCGTCCATGGGTAGGTTGGCACAGGAAAGCCATGTGCGAAGCTGTGTCTAACTTTCAGAATTTGATTCAGCAATTGCGACACTTGTAGCACGGTCAAGCGGCGCCTTTTCCAACCCCAGTCACCGTAAGGATCATAGCCCGTACACTTAACAATCAGCTCTCTGGAATTCTCAAAGTTGGCTGTATTGAACTTATTAAGTTTGAACCCTGAGAAATCCTCAGCCAATGCCTTCATCGCCAGAAACTTCTGATCGCCTGCAATTACAACTACTGAGTAAAAATTTCTGACGATATTGTTCAAATATGCATCCCACGCAGCAACGGAGAGTGCCAGCGATGCATGATAGTAAACTTGGCGGGCGGCGGCATTCCGGTCATCGGTCCGGGCCGAGACGGCAGACAATCTCAAACTCTTTGCATTTTCGAATGCCTGGTCCGCGCTCTGAAATGCTGGTGACGGCACTGCTCTTTCCTCGAATTAGAGCATGTCGACAAACTTTGACAGTGCGACCTTGTATCGATTTAGCGGTCCTACGTTGATTTGAACTCTTTCGGCACCCATGCTCTTTGGGCCTGGCTTAAGCATATGGAGTGGAGTGCCGGTCGTCGCTGCAACAATGCTGGCGCTGTGATAATCGGGAATTTCCACGAACGACTGCCTTAGTGGTTTTCCCGGCGACGCAAAAATGCTTCGCCGCATTTCATGGATTTTCTTGACTGTATCTTTGATCCGCCTGCTGCTTACTTCGAACGCTTTTGACGGTTTGTCCTCATAGTAGGTCACTCGGTTGCTGACAAATGTATGAAGGGTCGGGGTGGCCACGCCTTCATCGCCCGCGCGCTGCGCAAAATTTATGCGCGAGTATTGCGAAATGTGAGAATCACCAACTCCGTAAAGAAGAGCGGCAATGTTCTCGACAGCTCTTCGTGAACTGTCATCTGCGGTGAAGGGAACGACTACATAGTCGGCAGCGACAACTGCCAATTGTGTGTAGATCGCAAAACTTGGATTGCAGTCGATAAAAAAAGCACTGTCGCGACTGCCGCTTCTATTTCTCAAAGCGAAGACCAAGTCTTTAAGCCATCCTTGGACGAGCTTCCACGCTGTTACCGGAATTGCAAGTTGCGAGGTTTGACGAATTGCTTCAGCAACTATCTCCAGCAAATTGTCGCCGCAGATGAGATAAACATTTCTCGGTATTGCGGGATTGGGGTGGTGGGGTGCGGAAACATAGGAATCAATTTCCGGAATCATGTGAAATGGCGAACTAAGCCGTTCCTCGATATAGCCGGCAACCGATGCCCTCGGAGTTCTCTCCAGCAGCTTGTTCATCGCCTTCCCGCCCACGTTGAAGCCGCCCAGCAATGTTTCGGATACGTTTGCTTGGGGGCACATATCTATGACGTATACGTCGGCATCCGGATGACGATGCGCGTACTCGCAAGCGGCTACAAAACATAAGAAGCTCTTTCCAACGCCACCTTTGTTGTTCCAAAAAGCATATGCCGTCATTTGATGTGTCCCGCGATGTGGAGTGTCCGTGAATTTAAAAATGTACAAACAATTAAGGTCTTAAATTTGTTTAAGATTCGGCGTTGTAGCCTAGGGAGGCCATGGTCTGTCGCTCCGAGGCGAGGATGCATGAACTTTCTCACTGTGGGAAGCGGCGTCTAGCGCTTTGTTGAATGGCCGCTTGTAAAGACCTTGTGAATTTGCCTTTTTCTTCATGCTGAAATCTAAATCTGACTGCCTTTGTGCTGACCATTGTGTGCTCAATTAAGGTCGGCAATGTCGGAACTTTCGTGCATGTGTAGCCCTTGCCGTGTAGGGCTTCTCACAAATCATTGCGCACCCCGCCTTGCTCGCAAGCCGCGTCAGCCTATCAAGGCGGAAACTTCCGATACGTCCTTTCAGCAATTCGCTGAGGCGCGGTTGCGAGATGCCGAGGCGCTTCGCTGCTTCGGCTTGCGTAAGGTCCCACACCGCCACGCGGTCGCGCAGCGCGATGGCGAGGTCGGCGCGCAGGCGCATCGTCTCGGCCTCCGCCTTGTCCTTCGCGATCGTCTGCCAGATGTCGGGTTTGGCTTTCATTGCATTCCCATGCGCATTCTCGGTTCAGGATATATCGCAAAGACGTGGATGGCCCGAATAAATCGGGCCATGACGATGGAGAGGGTGCGGGCAGGGAAGCCGTAGCGGTTCGTCTCCGCGCCTTCCTCCTGCGCTGCTTTGCAGCTTCGGAGGACAGGCCGCGTCTCCGCGTGCAAATCTCCATTCGTCAGCCTCCGGCACATCGCTGGCGGCTTGCCCGGTCGGCGCTTCATCGCCCCACTTTACGGAGCCGTTCTCCGCGTTTGCCGCGCCTCCAGCCGCGCCCCACGCCCGCCCGAACCGCACCCCCAGAAACGCCCATCCATAAACCCTCCCTTAAACCTCCACCCCGCAAAATCCGTGTTCGGAGAGAACCGGAAGGGTCCATGGCCGATATCGACACAGTGATGCCCGGGACGCCGGAAGCGCCCGATGCCGCGGACGACGCAGACGCGGCGCGCGTGCCGCCGTCTTCCGCCGTCCAGGCCGAATACTGGGGCGGCCCCGAAACGATCCGGCCGCATCTCACCGCCGGGGCGCCGCTGGCGCTGCTCGACTACTGGGACAGTCTGCGCGGCCCGCGCCGCTTTCCGGCCCGCGCGCAGTTCGATCCGATGGCGGTGCGCAAGCATCTCCCCAATATCTTCATGCTCGACGTGCTGCCCGGCGGCGTCTTCCGCTACCGTGTCGTCGGCTCGGTGATTTCCGAATTCTTCGGCGCCGGCAACCCGGTCGGCCTGACACCGGAACAGGTGTTCGGCGCCAATGCCGAGGTCGCGCTCAAGCCGATGCGCATCTGCAGTGCCGAGCGCGCGCCCTACATGCACACGGCGTCTGCCCAATGGCATTACCGCGACCGCGACTATGTCTATTACGAAGTCGTCGTGCTGCCGCTGGGCGACAGCGATGCGGCGGTCGAGAAGGTGCTGTGCTGTGCCGAATTCGTCAGCGCCGAGGATGCCGCGCGCGCCTGATCCCTTCGGCTGTCCGGCCGCTCAGAGGCGCGGCAGCTCGAATTCGAGCCCCATCACGGCCATGTCGACCGTCTCGCCATCGGCTGCCAGCGGCAGGGCCAGCGTCTCGAAGCCGATGAAATCCTTGCCGAGCCAGAACAGCCGGCCTGAAAAGGCGATCGGTCCGCGCGTCTCGATCAGGCCGGCGATCAGCCGTTCGGTCGCGGCCACGGCCGGCGGGTTCATCACCTCGCGCATGCGCTTGCCGGTGCGTTCGGCGCCCATCACCTCCACCAGCCGCGTGCCGAACAGGCGGTAGCGATAGTCCAGCGGCTCGCGCAGGATGTCGACCAGCGCGATCTGCGGCATCAGTTGCGGAATCTCGACCGGGTCGATGTCGCGCCGCGCCGGCAGGCGGCCGGGCGGGCGCTTTTCCTGCCAGTAGTCGTGCAGCCGGCGCAGCGGCGGTTTCAGCGCCGTCATGTCGGTCAGCGGCGTGAAATCGGTCAGCGTGTCGAACAAGGCACCCCCCTGCTGGTTGACCGACTATGGCCCCTGCGGCGCGGGCCGCAAAGCCCCGCCATTGTCGCAGGCAGGGGGAAAACCCGCCGTTTTCCGCGGCGCCGCGCGTATACGTGGCCTTAAGGCACGGCCGTCAGACTGGCCGGACAGGGGGCGTGCCGCCGCGCGCCCTGCGGAGGAACGCATCATGCATGGCACATTGCCGGCAACGCAGGCCTTGTCCGCCGTCATCGCCGAACATGCCGGCATGGCGGCCGATATCCGTCCGCATCTTTCCGGCGCGGCGCTGCACGAGGTGCTCGACTACTGGGAAAGCCTTTGCGGCGGCCGCCGCTTTCCCGCGCGCGCCGATTTCGATCCGATGGCGGTGCGCAAGCATCTGCCGGTCATCTATCTGATGGATGCGCTGGCCGATGGCAGTTACCGCTACCGCGTGGTCGGCGAGATGATTTCCGAATTCTTCGGCGCCGGCAGTCCGGTCGGCCGCACGCCGCAGGAGCTCTTCGGCGACACGGCCGAGGTCGCGCTGGCGCCCTATCGCCGGGTCTGTGCCGAGGGCTGTCTCTACACCCACACCGCCTCGGCCGTCTGGCTCTACAAGAATCGCTCCTACGTCCACTACCAGGTGCTGCTGCTGCCGCTGGGCGACAGCGAGGCCCGCGTCGACAAGATCCTCGCCGCGGTCGAATTCGTCGCCGAAAGCGTGGCCGCCCGCTGAGCGATCGCTATACCGCCCTTTAATCTTCGGCGCGCAGCATGGACGCGTAACGTGTCTTGGGCATCAAAAAGGGAAGCGTCATGCTCGACCTGCGGTCCGCCGCGCCGGAAGTCTCCGCCGTCATCGCCCAGCATGCGGGCGGGCCGGAGCGGCTGCGGCCGCATGTTGCCGGCCAGTGGGGGCGCGCGGCCCTGGCCTATTGGGAGCATCTGTGCGGCGGGCGGCGCTTTCCGCGCCATAGCGATTTCAATCCGATGGTGCTGCGTGCGGCGCTGCCGTTCGTCTGTCTGGTCGAGCCTGTGCCCGGCGGCCGCTTCCGCTACCGTGTCGTCGGCTCGACGCTGAGCGAGTTTCTCGGTGGCGGCAATCTCGCCGGCCGCACGGTCGACGAGGTCTTCACCGCCAATCCCGAATTCGCGGTGGCGCCCTATCGTCAGGTCTGCGCCGAAGCCTGCCTCCACATGCACACGGCATCGGCCGAATGGATCTACGAGGACCGTGCCTATCTGCATTACAGCTTCCTGCTGCTGCCGATGGGCGACAGCGGCAGCCGCGTCGAGCGCATTCTCGGCGTCGCCGATTTCGTGCCGGCGGAGATGGCGCGGGCGCGCTAGCGCCTCTCCTGTCGTCCTGCCTTCAGCCGCAGCCCGGCGGCCTTCCCATGCCTTCCACGCCTTCCGCCGCCAGCGGCACATCCGCCGCGCCGGCCGCGCCGCGCGCGGTCATCGACCAGACGGTCCAGAGATCGCGCAAGGGTTCGTCGATCAGGCCGGCCGCCAGCACCAGGCAGCGCGCGCGCTGGCGCGCCGGGGTCAGCTTCGCGAAGGGCAGCGCGGTGCGGTCGGCACGCACGGCCCGCCTCATCAGCGCCCGCGTCGCTTCGAGCCGCGCGGCCAGATCGGCGGCGCGGGCCGCCGCGCCGTCATGCCGCCCGGCCGCGAAGTCGGCCCGCGCCCCGGTCATCGCGGCGCGGGTGTCCGCAAGTCCGGCCATCGCGTCCGCGTAATCGGCCGCGCCGATCCCGGCCGGCGCCGCGCCGGCCGCCGGAACCATCAGTACAAGGAACAATAATGCCGCCGCGCCGCTCCGTCGCATCGCCCCTCCTCGGTCCCGTCGCGCCGCCGCCCGTTGCCGCCCCGCCACAGGCCGGGCAGGGGCGTTTTGTCTGCCGCAGTGCCGCGAAACGGGGCCAGACAGGTTATCCCCCGGGGACAAGGCAGCTTATCCCCGGGGAATATCTTGGGCCGGCGGGGGTTTATGACAGATTTGTGACAGTTGCGTGACAGAAGGGGGGTCTGCGCTGTCACAAACCGCTGTCACGGTTCACCGGCGAACAGGGTCCGGCCCGCCCGCGAACGGCAATCGGTACTGGCCGGGGCCGCGTCAGCGCCTATGATGCGCGCCATTCGCATCGCCTTTCCGCCGGAGTATCGCCCATGACCGACACCGCCATCGACCGCACCGCGCCCGATTTCAAGGACGAACTGGGCGCCTCGCTCGGGATCGTCCGTACCCTGTACATGGATGCCGGCAAGGGGCGCGCCGCCATCGAATGCGAGGCGCAGATGCGCATGTGCCATTCGGGCGGCGTCGTGCAGGGCGGTTTCGTCACCGGCTGGATCGACGCGGCGATGGCGCGCGCCGCCATGGCCGCCACCGATTTCAAGTTCTCGCCGATGTCGCTCGAAATCAAGATCAGCTTCTTCCGTCCGGCCGCGCCCGGACTGCTGACCGCGACCGGCTGGATCGAACGGCGCGGCCGTTCCACCATGTTCCTCGAAGGCGATCTGCGCGACGCCGCCGGCGAAATTCTCGCCAAGGGTTCCTCCACCGTGCGTCTGCTGCCGCGCATCGACGCCTGAGTCGCCAGCATTGCCAGACGATAGGAAAATATTCCGTATGCGTATTTCCCGTAAGTCCGCGTAACTTTCCCGTATCCGCCAGGTCTTGTTGCGCATGAGTCACATGCGGCGAAATCCGGTGCCGGCGGCGTGCGGTTTGTCTTGAGCCGCACCGCGACGCGGCGGAATATGCGTCGGGGCTTTGGGGCAGCTATTGCAACAAAGCGAGGTTTCAATGAAATCGATCGTCAAAACCCTTTGCGCGGCAAGCGTCTGCGCGGTCGCGTTCGGCCTCGCGGCGGGCGGCGCGCAAGCGCAGACCGCCACGGCGACGGGCCCCTATATCGGCGGCGGTCTCGGCTGGGGCTGGTCCGACGACAGCGACGACTGGAGCCTGAAGGGCCTTGCCGGCTGGCGCTTCAGCGAATATGTCGCCGGTCAGGTCTTCTATGCGGATCTCGGCGATCATCGCGCGCCCGGCATTGTCGGTGAGCGGAGCATCGACACCTATGGTGCCGAGCTCCTGCTTTCCTTCCCGGTCGCGCCCGATCTTTCGCTTTACGGCAAGGGCGGCGTGCATCGCTATCACATCAACAGCCGCAACACGGGCTGGCTTGCCGGCGGCGGCGCCGAGCTGGGACTTGGCGAAGGCTGGTCGCTGCGCGGCGAGTGGACGCATTACGATCTCGATCCGATCGACAGCGACGACTTCACCGTGCAGGTCGTTTACGGATTCTGACAACGCGGTTCAGGGAGGAGAAGGGCCGTCCCGTTCCGGCGGGGCGGCCTTTCTTGTCGTCAGCTGTTGGTGTAGTCAGGCCGGCGCTTGCCGAGAAAGGCCGCGATGCCTTCGCGGAAATCATTGGTCTGGGCACAGAGGATCTGGTTGCGATCCTCCATCGCGACGGCCGCTTCGAGGCTGCCGGCATCGACCGACATGTTGAGACATTCCTTGGTCAGGCGCAGGCCGAGCGGCGAGGTCGTCAGCATCTCCTCGATATAGGGCGCGGCCGCTTCGGCGAGTTTCGCATCCGGCACCACTTCCGAGACAAGGCCGACGCGTTCGGCGCGCGCGGCGTTGATGAAGCGGCCGGTCATCATCAGTTCGGATGCCACCGACACGCCGACCAGGCGCGGCAGGAAGTAGCTGACGCCGATATCGCAGGCCGACAGGCCGATGCGGATGAAGGCCGCGTTCATGCGCGCGCTCTCGCCGGCGATGCGGATGTCGGAAGCCAGCGCCAGCGCGAAGCCGCCGCCACAGGCCGGTCCATGCACCAGCGAGATGATCGGCTGCGGGCAGCGCCGCATCCGCATCACGATCTCGCTGATCCGCCGTTGCGAGACGAGGCCGGCCTGCGGGCTGCCGCTGGCGGCATCCGCTTCCGGACGATTGGAACGTTCCTTGAGGTCGAGGCCGGCGCAGAAGGCGCGGCCGGCGCCCTTGAGCACGACCACGCGCACCGAATGATCCGTGTAGAGACGCCCGAAATAATCCTGCAGTTCGTCGACCAGCGCCGGGTTCATCGCGTTCAGCGCGTCCGGGCGGTTCATCGTCACCCAGTCGACGCTTCCCTGCTTCTCGACGATCAATGTCCTGTAGGCGGTCATCGGCCTCTCCTCCTTGGCGGGCGTTTCGTTTGGGGGAAGCCTATACGGGCTGATCGCACGTGCAACTGACGCAAGGGCCGCGCGCGGGAAACGGAGGGTCAGCCGACCAGCGCTTCCATTTCCTGCTGGATCTCCAGCGGCAGATCGAGCCAGCGCAGCGCCATCAGGCCGTTGCCTTCGATGCGCATCACCTCGGCGGCGAAGGGGAGGCGGCGCGTGTCGCCCACCCAGTGCAGATAGCCGCTGACGATGCCGCCGACCTCGGCCTCGCCGGAAAAGCCCACGATACAGGCGCCGCCGGCCGACCAGTCGCGCGTGCGGTGCGCGTAGCCGCCGATCTCGATCATCAGCATCGGCGCGTCCATGCGCGCGGAAAGCCGCATCTCCGGCCCGTCAAGGCCGCCGCGCAGATAGTCGAGCAATCGCGAGATCAGAGACATGGAGAATCGCCGCCTGGCAGGAAGTCGAGTCATTGTGGGCGCGTGGCGGCGCATTGGCAACTGCCGGCGGTGCGACGAACGGATGACAGCGGCAAGCGCTTTGGGCTATAGGGAGCGGAACCCTTGTTCGACCGTTGCCGGAGCGATTCATGCCGCAGCCTCAAGATGCCAGACCCGTCCTGATCGAAGTCGGTCCCGGCGAACTGATCGACAAGATCACCATTCTGCGAATCAAGTCCGAACGCATGAGCGATCCGGCCAAGCTCGCCAATGTGCGTCACGAGCTCGACGTTCTGGAGAAGGCGCGGGGCGAAAATCTCGCCGACAGCGCTGAACTCAGGCGGCTCGAAGCCGATCTCAAGGCCGTCAATGAGGCGCTCTGGGTGATCGAGGACGACATCCGCCAATGCGAGGCCGATCGCGATTTCGGCGCGACATTCATCGAGTTGGCGCGTTCGGTCTACAAGCAGAACGACAAGCGCGCGGCGCTGAAGAAGGAAATCAACCTTCTGACCGGCTCGTCGATCGTCGAGGAAAAATCCTATACCGAATTCGAGTGAGCGCTTAGGCCCCGCTTCACTTCGGCGAGCACGCGTTCGACGGGCAGTGCCGCAAGCTCCCCGACCTCGATGACGCCGAAATTCGCGCGCGCGATGCCGGTGCGCTCGGCCGGCGAATAGGAACCGAACAGGGCAAGTCCCGGCGCGCCGATATGCGAAGCAAGATGGCTCGGACCGGTATCGTTGCCGACGACGAAGGCGGCGTTCCGGAAGACGCCGGCCAGTTCGTACCAGCTCAGCAGCCCATGCGTGTCGGTCAGCTTGATGCCGGGAATGGTCTTCGCCAGTTCCATTTCGTCGGGGCCCGGTGCCAGCACCACCTGATGGCCGTCGGCGATCAGCGCCTCGGCCAGCCTGTCGTAATGGGGCCAGCGCTTTTCGGGATGACGCGCCGAACAACCCGGCACCAGCACGATATAGGGTTTGCGTGCGCCGGCCTTTTCGAGCAGTGCCGTCACGTCGTCGGCCAGCCACGAGACATCGGGTGTCGGTGTGTGTTCGATCGTCAGGCCGGCATCGGCGAGTTGGCCGGCCAGCCGGTCGAGGGTGCGGATCTTCTTCGGGTCCTTCGCGCGGTGCGGATGGCTGCATCCCTTCGCTGTTCCCGACCAGCGGCGGTCGTTCAGCATCCAGCGATAATAGAAGGCGGTGCGCGCGGAATTCTGCAGGTCGTAGATCATGTCGAAGTTCCGGGCGCGCAACTGCCGCCGCAGGCGCCACATCGCATCGAGGCGCCAGCGCGGCGCGCGCGGATCGACGATCACCTCGTCGATGAAGGGCGAGCGCGCCAGCAATCCGCGATAGGCCGGCATGGTCAACACCGCGATATGCGCGTCCGGATGGTTGGCGCGAATGTCGCGCAATGCGCCTTCGGCCTGGATCACGTCGCCGAAGGCGCCGTGCTTGATGATCAGGATACGTCGGGCGTCGGCGGGGAAGGCGGCGGTTGGCATCGGTCTCCGGTCTTCTCTCATTCGGCGGTTCGGACGGCGGCCCATCGCCGGCAGGAAGGATGGTGACCCCGGCGCGATTCGAACGCACGACCCTCAGATTAGGAATCTGATGCTCTATCCAGCTGAGCTACGGGGCCACATCGAGAGGATGCAGGCAGAGGCACGGGCAGCCGCAACCCCCGCGTCGCGCAACCTACGTCAGCACCGGCGGCGCTGCAATCGTCTGGTGGGCGCCCTTTACCTGCCCGCCGCTTTGCGCCTAGATAGCCGGGGCCGGGGCTTCGGGGGAACGGGGGTTTTTGATGCAGATTCTCGCCGTCGGCCGCCGCTTCCGGTTCGCCGCCACGCTTCTCGGTGCCTTGCTGTTCGTCCTGCCGGCGGCAGAGGCGGCTTGCGAACTGGAGACGGGCGCCGAGGCGCGCGCGGTCGAGATCGTCGATGGCGACACGCTGGTGCTCGACAATGGCCGGCAGGTTCGCTTCACCGGCATCCAGGCGCCGAAGCTGCCGCTCGGACGCGCCGGTTTCGAAGCCTGGCCGCTGGCCGAGGTTGCGCGCGCCACCCTCTCCGATCTGGCGCGCGGCGCGCGCGTCACGCTGCGCCATGGCGGCCGCCGCGCGGACCGGCATGGCCGCATCCTCGCCCATCTCTTTGTCACCGATGCCGATGGCAGGGAGGTCTGGCTGCAGCATGAAATGCTGCGGCTCGGTCTGGCGCGGGTCTACACGTTCCGCGACAATCGGGCCTGTGCGACCGAACTGCTGGCTGCCGAGCGCGACGCCCGACAGGCTGCGCGCGGCATCTGGGCCGATCCCTTCTACGCGATCCGCGATGCGTCCGATGCGACGGCGCTCGCGCGGCTTCACGGCCGGTTCGAACTGGTCGAGGGCCGGGTGGTTTCGGCTGCGCGTGTCCGCGGCCGTCTCTATCTCAATTTCGGCGACGACTGGCGCACCGACTTCACCGTGACAGTGGCGCCGGGGGACGCTAGGCTTTTCGACGACGATCCGGTCTGGGCGCCGTTGCTTGATGCGGCGGGCGGCCTTGCGGGTCTCGCGGACCGGCGGGTGCGGGTTCGCGGATGGCTCGGCCGCTACAACGGTCCTGAAATCACCCTGACGCATCCCGAGCAGATCGAATTTCTGGACAACGGATCATGACCAACGGGACGAGGGGGCGGGACGAAGGGACGGCACGTCCGGCATTTGTGGTGCCGCTGCTTGCGGTGCTGATTCTTTCCGTCGCGGCCTGCGCGACCAATCCGGCAACCGGGCAGCGTCAGGTCGCACCGCTGGTCTCCGTCGAACAGGAAGCGCGGATCGGCGCCGAAGCACATCCGAAGATTCTCGAAGCCTTTGGTGGCGCCTATCCGGATCAGGAACTCGGCGGTTATGTCGCCGAGATCACGATGCGCATGGCGCGGGTCACCAACGCGCCCGACGCGCCCTATCGCGTGACGCTTCTCGACAGTCCGGTCGTCAACGCCATGGCGCTGCCGGGCGGCTATGTCTATGTCACGCGCGGTCTGGTGGCACTTGCCAATGACGAGGCGGAGCTTGCCGGCGTCATCGGCCACGAGCTCGGGCATGTTGCGGCACGCCACGCCGCGCAGCGCCAGACGGCGGCGATGGGCACGTCGGTCGTCGGCGCGGTGCTCGGCGCGGTGATCGGTAGCCAGGCGGCGAGCCAGGCCATTGCACTTGGCGGGCGGGGTTTCCTCGCCAGCTATTCACGCGACCAGGAATTCGAGTCCGACATGCTGGGCGTGCGCTACCTGGCGGCGGCAGGATACGATCCCTACGCGGCGGCCGACTTCCTGACATCGCTGGGCGCGCATGATGCGCTTCAGGCACGACTTCGCAACCTGCCGCATGACGCGACGCGCAGCGGCTGGCTGGCGAGCCATCCGGCCAGCGCCCAGCGCGTCGATGCCGCACGGAACCATGCGCGCGAGACCGGTGCGGTGCCCGGCCAGGGTGCCCGCAATCGCGATGCCTATCTCAAGGCGCTGGATGGGATGCTCTATGGCGACAGCCCGGCGCAGGGCGTTGTGCGCGACCGCGACTTCGTGCATCCGAAGCTCGGCTTTGCCTTCAAGGCGCCGCGTGGTTTCGTCATCACCAATGGGCCGGCGGAAGTGCTCGTCGAAGGGCCGGAGAAGACGCTGGCGAAATTCAATGCCGAGGCAAAGAACCCCGGTCTCGATATCGGCCGCTATCTGACCGAGCAATGGGGCAGGGGCGTACAGCTTGCCGGGCTGCAGCTTTTCAAGGTCAATGGCATGAATGCGGCGACCGCCACGACGCGGATTGGCGACTATCGGGCGCGGCTGGTGGCGATCGAATTTGCGCCCGACCGCGTCTACCGCTTTCTGACGGGAACGCTGCCGCAGACGGGCACGCGCCACGACGCTGCGCTGCAGGAACTTGTGATGAGTTTTCGCCGGATCTCGAAAGCCGAGGCGGCGGCCGTCAGGCCGCTGCGGCTGCGCATCGTCACGGTGCGGCCGGGCGACAGCGCGGCCTCGCTCGGCCGTCGCATGGTCTATTCGGATTTTCCGGCCGAGCGCTTCCGGGTGCTCAACGGCCTTGCCGCGGGTGAAGAACCGCGTGCGGGTACGCGCGTCAAGCTCGTCACCGAATAGGGATCGCCTCAGCCCAGAAGGCCGGCGGCTTCGGGATCGGGGACCTTGTTCAGCAGGGCGGTGCGCATCTTCTTCAGCGCCAGATGCTCGATCTGCCGGACGCGCTCCTTCGAGATGCCGAGTTGCGTGCCCAGCGTTTCGAGCGTTTGCGCATCGTCGCGCAAGCGCCGTTCGCGGATGATCAGAAGCTCGCGTTCGTTGAGTTCCGACAGAGCTTCGGCGATCCAGCGCGAGCGGTACGCGTCGTCGTGCCGCTCCATCACTTCTTCGTCCGGTTGCGGCCGGTCGCAGGTCAGCATGTCCTGCCATTCGGCGCCGCCGTCTTCGGCCCCTTCATCGGACAAGGTGGCATTGAGCGAACGGTCGCCCGCCATCAGCCTGGCATCCATGGTCTCGACGTCGCCGACGCCGACGCCGAGACGCTCGGCGATGAAAATCCGGTCCTGCTGACGCAGTGTCTGGCGCGTGCCGCCGTCGATCATGGCGCGCAGGCGGCGCAGATTGAAGAAGAGCGATTTGTGGGCCGCGGTGGTGCCGGTGCGCACGATCGACCAGTTGCGCAGGATGTAGTCCTGAATGGCGGCGCGGATCCACCATGTGGCATAGGTCGAGAAGCGCACGTCGCGTTCGGGTTCGAAGCGGGCGGCCGCCTGCATCAGGCCGACATTGCCTTCCTGAACGAGGTCGCCATAGGGCAGACCGTAATTGCGGAAGCGCGTGGCGATCGAAATGACGAGACGCATATAGGCGCAGGTCAACTGGTGCAGCGCCTGTTCATCGCCGTTCTCGCGCCAGCGTCGCGCGAGTTCAAATTCGGTTTCCCGGTCGAGCAGCGGAACGGTCATCGCATTCCGCATGAAGCGGCGGTTGGCGCGCTGCGTTTCGGGTGTGTCTGTATGGGCCATGTCAGTCACTCCTCCGTGCCGCGGCACGCTTGCGCGTGTCCGAAGTTTCGGTCAGCAACCTTGCTACGATCCGTCCGTGGTTCCGGATCATCGCCGGATGCACTCGATGGTGTTTTGTAGCGTCATTTCATGGCCAGAAAGGGGCAGGCCCCTTTCAATGCAAAAAGGCCCGGCGCGAAGCCGGGCCTTTTCGACAGATTTGTGTCGAAGGATCAGGCTGCTTCGCTGGCTTCGCCTTCCTTGGGCGTCTTGTCGCCGCCGCCGCGTGGCGTGCCCTGAAGGGCCTGCTCGACGCGTTCGATCGCCGCGTCCTCGCCGATGCGTTCGACGGCCGCCACTTCCCGCGCCATGCGGTCGAGCGCGGCTTCGTAAAGCTGACGCTCGGAATAGGACTGCTCGGGCTGACGTTCGGAGCGATAGAGATCGCGAACCACCTCGGCGATCGAGATCAGATCGCCGGAGTTGATCTTCGCTTCGTATTCCTGCGCGCGGCGGCTCCACATGGTGCGCTTGATGCGGGCGCGGCCGCGCAGCGTCTCCAGCGCGGAGTCGACGACGCCGGTGTCGGAAAGCTTGCGCATGCCGACGGCGCCCGCCTTGTTGGTCGGTACGCGCAGCGTCATCTTTTCCTTGTCGAAGTTGATGACGAAGAGCTCGAGCTTGTGGCCGGCCACTTCCTTCTCCTCGATCTCGAGGATCTGGCCGACGCCATGCGCCGGATAGACGACATATTCCTTGGCCTTGAAGTTGGCGCGCGGCGCGGCCGGTTTCGCCGGTTCCTTCGGCGCCTCGACCTTGGCAGGCCTGGCCGCCGCTTCGGCCTTGGCGCGCTTGGCGCTGGCTTCGCGTTCGGCTGCTTCGGCCTTGCGGGCCTTTTCGGCGCGGCCCTTGGCCGCTTCCATCAGCTTGCTGGCCGCGTTGGCGAGCTTGGGCGGCGCCTTGCGCGGCGGCGGCGCCTTGGCGGGTTCGGGCTTTGCCGCCTTCGCCTTTGGCGCAGCCTTCTTCGCCGGCGCCTTGGCGGGCGCAGCCTTCTTCGCCGGCGCCTTGGCGGGCGCGGCCTTGGCCTTCTGCTTGGCGGCGGCCGGCTTGGCCGTTTTCGCAGCCGGCTTCTTCGTCGCGGCCGGTTTTGTCTTGGCGGCGGGCTTCTTCGCTGCCGCGGGTTTGGCTTTGGCTTTGGCCTTCGCCTTGGTCGCCTTGGTCCTGGCGGTTGCAGCCTTGGCCGTGACCTTGGCCGTCGGTTTCGACTTGGTGGTCTTCGCGGACTTCGAGGATTTCGTCACTTTGCTCGCCATGGCCTTTCCTATACCCAGCCTTTCATAACCGGGGCCGGACCGGAGACACGATGTCTCCCCGCCGGACCTTCAATATCGATGCGCTACGGTCGACGACCTTCATCCAGGACGCGCCAGGTCTCCGTAAGGAGGCCGTCAGACACCTCAGGCCGAAAGAGGTTTTCGGCCTGACTCTCGACCGCCAAACGCAGCAGCCGACGCCTGTGGATGACACCTTTTCCCGCCAGCAGGCCCAGCGCAGCCGAACGGCATGCCGTCGGCCATCTGCCTACCCGCCGCCCCGCCTTTCCAAGGCTGAAAAGCGGCGCGAGGTGACGAAGTGCAAGTCAATCCCGGCATCTTCAACGCAAGGCTGCGCCGCCGAGGTCCGTCTCGCATCCGTATTCGCAGCATCTAACTGTGGGATATATAACACAAAAACCCCCCTCTTGGAAGGAGGGCGGGGCAAAAGGACAGTTAACACAGGGAGATAGGCTGCCGCCCCACCTGATTGGTGCAGGTTTCCGCGGTAAATGGCCCTTGTCGCGCCTGCCGATGGCCGACCTTGCTGTCCGGGGACCGGTCAGCCTCCTGTCAAACCGGGATAGAAATCCCGGCGCGGTCAGTCGCCCTCGCCAGGTTCAGGGCTGAAATGCTCGTCGAACTTGCCTTCGACGCCCTGCCATTCATCGGCATCGGCCGGCGGCTCGCGCTTGATCGTGATATTCGGCCATTTCGAGGCATATTCGGTATTGAGTTCGAGCCATTTCTCAAGCCCCGGCTCGGTATCCGGCTTGATCGCCTCGGCCGGGCATTCCGGCTCGCACACGCCGCAATCGATGCATTCGTCGGGATGGATGACCAGCATATTCTCGCCCTCGTAGAAACAGTCCACGGGGCAGACCTCGACGCAGTCCATGTATTTGCAGCGTATGCAGGCTTCGGTCACGATATAGGTCATCGCAGTCTCCGTTCGCGCGGACTTTCGCGCGGTCCTTTCAGGTTTCCGGGGGGCGGGCGGGCCGGTCCGGCGATCCGAGTCGCGCAAGAACACGTTGCCGCGCCTCGCCGGATTCGCGGTCGGGAACGTATATCAGGCCTGCGACACGCCGCAACAGATTGGCTTCGTAGTCGTCAAGGAGGCCATCGGCATAGACGATCTCCCACATCTTCTCGATGAGGTTTATGCGCTCGGCCTCGTTGTAGCCGCGCTTTATTTCCTGCGCCCATTTGTGCAGGTCGAGTGTCCTGGCTTCCTCGCTCTCGGCCGCCGCCACCAGTTCGTCGATCTCCGACGGTGCGAGGCCAAATGTGTCGGTAGCGATACTCCGGATGGCGCGGCGTTCATCCTCGCTGAAATCCGAATCCGTCGTCGCGGCGCGGATGAGCAGCGCCACCACGGCAACCTGCAGGTCGTCGAAACGGGGAGCGGCGCCTTCGGGCGCGCCAAGAAGGAATGATCTGATCGCGGCGAGCATGATATTTCACCTACACGAACCGGTAGAACAATTCAATTACATTACGTTTATGTATTTAATGCGTTTGCCTCAGAGCGTCCGTCCTGCGCCGGTCCCTTTTTGTCGGCCGCCCGGCCCCGGACCGGCGTCCGCCGGCCGGCTCAACTGGCGTTGTCGCCGTACCCGGCGCCGGTGGCGGTTCGAGGTCCCGGTAGAGCGTGGCGGCCTCCGGGGCCGGACCTCGCCGCAATCCAAGCGCTACGACTTCAATGATCCTGATATGGGCTCCAAGGGGAAATGTGAGAACATCGCCGGGGCGCACATTTCGGCTCGCCTTCGAGATTCGCGCGCCATTGACCCGCATCCGGCCGCTCTGAACAAGAGCGACTGCTATCGAACGGCTCCTGGCGAAGCGTGCGCACCAGAGCCAGCGGTCGATGCGCTGGCCGGGCTGGCCCGCGGCGTCTTCCATGGGAGATCAGTTGCCGCCGGCGCGCTCTTTGAGCACCGCCAGCGCAGCAAAGGGCGAATCGGGATCCGGCTCGCGTTCGCGCGGTTTGCGCGGTTCGCGGTAGCCGCCGTCGGAACGACCTCCCTTGATGTGACGCTCGCCCCGGTCGTCCGGCTTGCGCTTGGGCTTCCTGTGGCGCTCGCCGCGCGCATCGCCGGACTTTTCGGCCGTCTCGCCCGTCTCGGCCGTCACGGTCCTGGCCTTGTTCGGTTTGCGCCGTCGCGCCGGCTTTCCTTCCGGCCTGCGGCGGACCGGCCGCCAGATTTCAAGTTCGACCGCAGCCGCGGGTGCGACCGGTTCCGCCGGCCCGGCGGTCTCGGCTGCGCCGGTGTGATCCTGCGCTGCCGGTGTGGCGGGGACAGCTTCGGCTGAGTCCGTTTCGGCCGGTGCGTCGGCGACAGGTGCCGCGATTGCGTCGACGATCGCCGCGAGCGCCGCCTCCGCTGTCGTTTGCGGCGACGCTGCGCTGTCCGGCTCTGCATTCGATGCGGCAGATGCTTCGCTGCCCGACGGACGCGGAACGATGGTTTCACGCTGTACGCGATAACCCAGCCCCTGAAGCAGGCCCGCGAACTCCTCGCCCGAACAGCCGACCAGCGACATCATGTCGGGCGTGATGACAAATCCGCCATTGTATGTCCGGGCGGCGATGACCGGCCGGATCAGATCGGCAATGCGCTCCAGCATATCGAGTCGAACCGCGCGACCGCCGCAAACACGAAAGCCCAGCGCTTCATAAAAGCCCTGCGGCGCTGCCGGATCCGCCGGGATCGAGGTCAGTCCCGGTGCGGGCGGCTGCGGCAGGCCGGCGAACGCATCGTCGACATCCGTACGTGTCAGCGCCCAGAGCATCATCAACAGGCGGGCCGGTGCCGGCTTCAGCAATGCCGGCATGAAAATCGAGTGAGCGCCAAACCGGACGCCATGCTTCCGTAACTGGCCACGCGCCGCCTGGTCAAGCGTGCGAATATCCTCAGCCACCACCTCGCGCCGCAGCGCACCTAGATTTTCGATCAGACGAAAAGCGACCCCGCGCGCGAGACCTTCGACATCAGACGCGTCGCGCAGGGCTATCAGCGGCGCCAGCACGTTTGCGATATGCATGGCGATCCAGCCATCGAGTCGTGCCTGGACGGCCTCGCGGGCCGGGCCGTTGAGTTCGTCGCCCGCGATCAATGCTGCACGCGGCTTCAGCGGCTCCGCGCCGGGCTTCAGCTCGGCTACGGGGTGACCCGCCCAGTTGATCCGTCCGTGATCGGACAAAGAAATATCCGCATCCGGGGCTGTCGCCAGTCGTTGCGCGCGCCCCGCAATCTCGCTTGCCAGCGCCTGATCGGCGGCTGCGCGCAACACGCGACCCTGATCGTCGTCGGCCCGCGGATCGGGAACGAAGACAAACCCCTGAAGGCGGCCGACATATTCGCCTTCCACCAATACCTCGCCGTTGCTGTTAACAACCGCCATTAGATCCTCGTTCTGGCGCAGACGCTTCATCAGCACACTGGTGCGCCGGTCGATGAAACGCTGCGTCAACCGCTCGTGCAATGCGTCCGACAGCCTATCCTCTACCGCACGCGCGCGCTCCTGCCAATGAGAAGGATCGTGAAGCCAGTCCGGACGGTTCGCCACATAGGTCCATGTGCGGATATGGGCGATACGGGCGGCCAGGGTATCGATCTCGCCATCGGCGCGATCCAGACGCTCGATCTGGCGTGCCAGCCAGTCGTCAGGGATGTGCGCCCGGCCATGGCCGGAAGGTTCCATAAGGAAGAGATAGAGGCGTGTCAGCAGTTCGGCATGCTCGCTTGCCAGCGTCTTGCGGAAGTCGGGAAGCTGGGCCACCTCCCAGAGACGCTTAATGGCCGCGGACGACCTCGCCGACGCCTGAATGTCGGGGTTGCGAGCCATGCGCGTCAGCGCTTCGAGATCGTCGGCAACGGGCGCGCGTGCCAGGCCAGGCCGGTCGGGCGGCCGATCAAGGCTCTGCAACAGCGCCGCAATGCTCGAGAAATCGGGATGCGGATTGCGCCATTGCAGGTATCGCGCCGGTTCGAACCGGTGATCCTCGATGCGGGAAACGATCTCGTCGTCGAGCGGCGGCGTGTCGCCGGTTACGCCAAAGGTGCCGTTATTCATGTGCCGGCCGGCCCGACCGGCGATCTGTGCCAGCTCGGCCACATGCAGCGCGCGATGCTGATGACCGTCGAATTTCTGGGTTGCCGCAAAGGCGACATGGTCGACATCCATGTTGAGGCCCATGCCGATGGCATCGGTTGCAACCAGAAAATCGACTTCGCCCGACTGATAGAGCGCGACCTGGGCGTTGCGCGTGCGTGGCGAGAGCGCCCCCATCACGACGGCCGCGCCACCACGCTGACGCCGGACCAATTCCGCGATGGCATAGACCCTGTCGGCCGAAAAGGCGACGATCGCCGATCGGCGCGGCAATCGTGTCAGCTTCTTTGCGCCTGTCCAGGACAGCTCGGAGAAGCGAGGCCGGACGATGAACCGGGTCTCCGGCAGCAATTTCTGGATCAAGCCGCGAACGGTTTCCGAGCCGAGCATCATGGTCTCGGAAAGTCCACGTGCGCGCAGCAGGCGATCGGTGAAGGTGTGGCCGCGTTCCCGGTCGGCGGCGAGCTGGATTTCGTCGACGGCCAGAAATTCAACCGGCCGGTCGAGCGGCATCGCCTCGACGGTGCAGATGAAATAGCGGGCTGTGGGCGGCAGTATCTTTTCTTCGCCGGTGATCAAAGCCACATGGCGGGCGCCCTTCACCCCGGCCACGCGGTCATAGACCTCGCGCGCCAGCAGACGCAGGGGCAGACCGATCATGCCTGTTTGATGCGCCATCATCCGTTCGATGGCGAGATGGGTCTTGCCGGTGTTTGTCGGGCCCAGCACCGCGGTTATGCGGCGGCGTTCAGCGAGGCCGTCGCGGGCGTGGTGGCCGGATACTGGGGTGGGCGGGATACTCATGTTTCGGGGCGCACCTTCGGGGCAAAACGCTCATCTGACAAGGGCGAGATGTCATTAACGCTGCCCGTGTTAATTGCAGGAATATTGGGCGAACGAACCGGGTCCGAATCGCTGACCGTTCAATCTTCCGTCTTCGTTCACGGCTAAATGTTGTGTTCCGATAATGGTTTAGGCAGACAAAACGTTAACAGGAAAAAATTCCGGGACCTTCCGCAGCGTCCGGGCGGCGGTGCCTCCATGCCGGATTTGCAGACCCTTTCCGATACTGGACCGCGGTCTATAGTGGCGCCTATCGACATTTGCATCAGGCCCGTCAGAGGCTGACGACATCCGGGAGGACGATATGGATTTCACGATCCCCAAGGAAATCATC
Source organism: uncultured Parvibaculum sp. (assembly GCF_963975745.1). Lineage (NCBI taxonomy): Bacteria > Pseudomonadati > Pseudomonadota > Alphaproteobacteria > Hyphomicrobiales > Parvibaculaceae > Parvibaculum > uncultured Parvibaculum sp. The sequence continues at coordinate 176,949 of NZ_CAXBIB010000003.1, forward strand.
GACTATCTCAGTGTGCTCGACGATTTCATCGAAAAGGAAATCAAGCCACTGCAGGCGCAGGACGACAATGAGCGCTTTTTCGACCATCGCCGTGAGCATGCACGCACCGATTGGGACAATCAGGGCTTGCCGCGCCATGACTGGGAAGAACTGCTCGGAGAGATGCGGAAGCGCGCCGACAAGGCCGGACATCTGCGCTACGCCCTGCCGAAGGAATATGGCGGGAAGGACGGCACCAATCTCGGCATGGCGGTAATCCGCGAGCATCTGGCTGCCAAGGGACTCGGTCTTCACAACGACCTGCAGAACGAGAACTCGATCGTCGGCAATTTTCCGACCGTGTTGATGTTTCGCGATTTCGGTACGGAAGACCAGAAGAAGGTCTTCATTCCGGGTTCGCTCGATGGGTCCGTGCGTGTCGCTTTCGGCCTGACCGAGCCCGAACACGGTTCGGATGCCACATGGATGGAGACGCGCGGCCGCCGCGAGAAACGCGACGGCAAGGACGGCTGGGTCATCAACGGAATGAAGATGTGGAACACAGGCATGCATGTCGCGACGCATGATTTCGTGTTCGCGCGCACCAGCGGCCAGGATGGCGACCCGCTCGGCATCACCTGTTTCATCGTTCCGACGGAGACACCCGGGGTCAAGATCGAGGAATATCTCTGGACCTTCAACATGCCGACCGACCACCCGCGCGTTTCGTTCACGAATGTCTGGGTGCCGGAAGATGCCATTCTCGGCGATCCGGAGAGGGGCCTCGAGCTTGCGCAGCATTTCGTGCACGAGAACCGTATCCGGCAGGCCGCGTCCGGTGTGGGTGCGGCACAGTTCTGCATCAATGAAAGCGTCAAATATGCCAAGCAGCGCAAGCCGTTCGGCAAGCCGCTTGCCGCCAACCAGGCAATCCAGTTTCCGCTGATCGAAGCGCATACCGAATGCGAGATGATCCGCAATCTCGTCTACAAGACCGCGTGGCAGATGGACCAGATGTCGAAGAAGGACGTCGCACGGCATCTGTCGGACAAGGTGTCGATGTGCAACTACCGCGCGAACCGGCTCGTCTGTCAGGCGGCCGACCTCGCGATCCAGGTGCATGGTGGTATGGGTTACTCGCGGCACAAGCCATTTGAGCACATCTATCGTCATCACCGGCGCTATCGCATCACCGAAGGCTCGGAGGAAATCCAGATGCGCAAAGTGGGCGGACATCTCTTCGGCTTCATCGGGGCCAGCGAACGCCAGAAGAAGGCCGCCGAATAGGCGCATTTTCGGGGCGGAGCTGCCGGTGACGGCTCAGTGCGCCGCGGCTTCGCCCGTCTTCGCCCATATCAGGCGCGATGCCGGCAGTATCATCGTCGCACTTGTGCCGATACCGACGGTGCTTTCCAGTATGAACTCGCCGTCGTGCATCTCGATCAGCGATTTCGTGATCGGGAGGCCAAGGCCGGTACCGCCGTGCTGACGGGCGTTGGTGTCGTCGACCTGGCCGAACGGCTCCATTACCTCACCAAGTTTGTCGGCCGGTATGCCGATTCCCGTGTCACATACGGCGACCTTCAGTTCGCCCGTTTCTGTCAGCGCAACGCCGATATCGATGCGGCCCTCGGCCGGCGTGAACTTGGCTGCATTCGACAGCAAATTCAGCATGATCTGCCGCATGGCGCGCTGGTCGGCATTGATGTGCGGCATGCTGTCGGGGAGATCGAGCGATACCATCTGGTTCTTGTCCATCGTGCGCGCCCGCATCATTTCGGCGGACCAGTAAAGAACATCCGCCAGGTCGATTTCCTGTTCCTCGATCGCGTAGCGACCCGCTTCGATCTTCGAGATATCGAGAATGTCATCGATGACATTGAGTAGGTGACGTCCGCTGTCGTGAATGTCGATCGCGTAGTCGCGATAGCGCTCGTTGCCGAGCGGGCCGAACATACCGTCACGCATGATCTCGGAGAAGCCGATAATCGCATTCAGCGGCGTGCGCAGTTCGTGACTCATGTTGGCGAGGAACTTGGTCTTGGCACGGTTAGCCATTTCGGCATTTTCGGTCGCCTGCTTGAGGCTCTGTTCGGCGCGCCGCCGCTCGATGGCAATGCCGGCCAGATGTGCGGCGCCAAGCAGGTAGGCGTCCTCCCAAGGGCCCGGTTGGCGCGGGTCCGGGAAATACATGGCGAAGGCACCGACGACGCGATCGTTGTGCGACAGGATAGGCTGGAACCAGACGGTCTGGATATCTGCCTTGCGCATATAGGGCGTGACCGTGGGGCCGTGCTGTTCTTCCTGCAGATCGGTTGCGATGATCTTGTGACCGGCAAGGGCGAGTTCGCCGAAGGGTCCGTTGCGCTGTTCCTTCCAGTAGCGCGTTACCCAATCGTCGAAATCGGTCGGAAGGTGGGGAGCAGCACAGGTGATCAGGTTTTCCTCGCCATCAAGCAGGAACACAGCCGCGCGTGCACCCGGGTTCGTTTCCTCGGCGCCCAGCGCCAGAAGCGACATCACCTCGTCGAGTGCAAGGCCGGTTGCCAGCGCCTGCAGCACGCGGAACTGGCTCTTTTGTTCGTTCTCGGCCCGTTTGCGTTGTGTAATGTCGCGAAGATTGACGACGAAGCCCCGGACATTCTCGTCCTTCAGCAGGTTCGTGACCGTGGCCTCGATCCAGATTGCACGGTTCTCGTAGCGCGGGATCAGGAGTTCATAGGTGCGGGCGGTGGGCCGTGAATCGTCACTGGCCTTGACGGCGTCCTCGCGCAACGTTTCCTGTTGTTCGGGCGACAGAAGGTCGATGCCGTTCAAGCCCACAAGCGCATCCGGCGGGATGCCGATCTTTTCGGCTGCCGGCGAGGCATACTGGATGACACCTTCTTCATTGGTGACGAGCACGACATCGAAGGCATTCTCGACCAGGGCGCGGAAGTGATGCTCGCGGCGAAGCAACTGGGCGTTTGCTTCCTCGGCGTGAAGACGGGCCGTTTCCGACATGTCGTGCGCGCGTTCCAGATCGCGAATGAGATCGGCGTTGCGAAAGCGCAGTTCGAGCGTTTCGGTTGCTGCCGCACGCTGCTGCTGCGCAATGCGGGAGAGGTAGAGGTAGGTCGGGATGCAGGCGATTCCGAGCGCCACGAATGTCTGTTCGCCGGTCCAGATTCCGACAACAATGACTGCTGCCATGACCGGCAGCGTTGCCGCAATCAGAAGGGCGGTCACGGGAAACGCCGTCTGGGCCGACATCACGACATGGACGATGAAGATCATCAGGACGGCAAGGTTCTGGATGTTGCCGTCCGCCTGCCAGAAAAGCGGGATGAGGCCGACCCAGACGATGTTCATGATCCAGTAGCGGATTGCCGTCGCCGTGATCCATGTATCCGGATCTATTCCGTCCTCGTTGGCAGAGAAAAAGCGCCTCTGAAACAGCGCGTACTCAAGATGGATCACCAGAATGACAAGCCACCAGCCAAAGACGACCGGAACAGGTGCGGCGGGATCGAAGGCAATCGCTATAGCGCCGACGATCGCGGGGAAGTAGATCGGCAGCGTTCGGAAGGTCGTCATCACCGAGCGGTAGAGCTCAAGGCGAACGCGGCGCGAGCGCGTATCGGCTTCCGGAGAGGCGTCGTTCCCGGGAGCGTTATCGAACAACCTTAGTGCGAGACTTGCCACAAGCCCCGCGGATGGCTTCGTGTCCGTTGGCGTGCCGGGCATATGAACGGGGTCTCCTCCCCCAAGCTAGCGACCCCACCTGTGAAAGGTTTAGGGGAGGGAAGTAAAGTTTCCCTAAACGCAGGGTTTTATGGAGAAAATGGCCGCCAGGTTGGCCGTGCAGGCACGGCGCATCATCTGCCGGCGCGAGGGTGCGGGCAGATGATGCAACGTTTTTGCAGTGGAGTTCAGAGTGGTCAGTAGACGTCTGGGACCGTTATCAGGGGCACGTCCTGGCGCGTCCGGGGCGGGCGACGGCCTTCGACCTCGCAACTGCGCTTGACGTTCTGGTCGACCTGCGTGGTCGGGACCCAGTAGCGCGGCGACCAGGCCGCGACTTGCCTGTCGGCCTCCGCATTCTCGCCGGTCGTTATTTCGCCCTCAAATGCCAGAGTGAAATTCCGGTCCGGCTGTACACCAAGCGAAAGCAGAGACGGATTGCGGGTGTAGAGCTTTGCCCATTTGGCCGCCTGCACCCCGTCGCGTGGCGTCACGTCTCCTGCAAGATATAGCTGCGCCAGGAGCTTCTGCGCGTCCGCCCAGCCCGCACCCGCGGCACGGTTGATCCACACGAGCCCTTCGCTGTTGCTGCCGGTTGCGATCAGGCATTGACCGAGAGCGGTCTGCGCGCCTTCATATCCGTGTCCGCGGTAGGAAAAACAGGTCAAAACATCAAGCGTTCGATCGTCGCATTCGCCACGCGCCGCGTCGCTGATCGATTTCGCATAGAGTGTGCCGACCGGATCCTGCTCCGCCAAAGTCGGTATGATGCGCCCGTCGGCGTCGCGTTTGCGTGCGGCGCCGCCGCCGCTGCAGGCGGTTATCGCGAACGCCGCCAGGCAAAGCAGCATGATTGCGGTGGATGACGCGCCAAGGCGAATTCGGGTTGCAGGCATTCTTCCCCTCAATTTTCTTCTGCGGCATCGCGGATATGGATGCCAATGTCGAAGCAGCCCCAGCGTAAGGCATGTGTCGATTGACGGCCAGCACCGGCAAGGGAATTTCGGTCGATCTGCCGCAACGGCAGGTTGCATCCGCCCCCTCTTCAAGGTGGTTTGACCCTGTCTTGCGGTTCCCCGATACTCCGCCCGCATTTTGGGGCCGGCGGCGCTATGTTAGGATGTCGCTGTACAGATTTCCTTCGAATTTCGAGCGGGTAGAGACGAGATGGCCGACAAGAAGACGCTTCGCGACTGGGAAGCCGCAGTCAGCAAACAGACCAAGGGTGCCGGATCGGCGTCTCTCGTCTGGAAGACGCCAGAGGGTATCGACGTCAAGCCGCTCTACACGGCGAGCGATCTGGAACGGATCGCGGGCGAAGGATACGACGCGGATAGCCTGCCGGGATTTGCGCCCTACACACGCGGTCCGCAGGCGACGATGTATGCGGGACGGCCATGGACCATCCGACAATATGCCGGCTTCTCGACAGCCGAGGAGTCGAACGCCTTCTATCGGCGCAATCTCGCCGCCGGCCAGAAGGGACTCTCGGTTGCCTTCGATCTTGCGACCCATCGCGGCTATGACAGCGACCACCCGCGTGTTGTCGGCGATGTTGGCAAGGCCGGTGTTGCCATCGACTCGGTCGAGGATATGAAGATTCTGTTCGATCAGATTCCGCTCGGCGAAATGTCGGTGTCGATGACGATGAACGGCGCCGTCATCCCCATCCTTGCCAACTACATCGTGGCGGCAGAAGAGCAGGGCGTGAAGCCGGATCAGCTCTCCGGCACCATCCAGAACGACATTCTCAAGGAGTTCATGGTCCGCAACACCTATATCTATCCGCCCGAACCGTCGATGCGGATCGTTGCCGACATCATCGGTTTCTGTTCCCGCCATATGCCGAAATTCAACACGATCTCGATTTCCGGTTATCACATGCAGGAAGCGGGTGCGACGCAGGTTCAGGAGCTTGCATTCACGCTTGCGGATGGGCGTGAATATGTGCGCGCTGCGCTGGCTGCAGGTCTGGACGTCGACGAATTTGCACCGCGTCTCTCCTTCTTCTTTGCAATCGGCATGAACTTCTTCATGGAGATCGCGAAGCTGCGTGCCGCGCGGCTTCTATGGTCGAAGATCATGGCGGAGTTCAATCCCAAGGATGCAAAGTCGTCGATTCTGCGCACGCATTGCCAGACATCCGGTGTTTCGCTGACCGAACAGGATCCTTACAACAACGTCATCCGGACCACGATCGAGGCGATGGCTGCGGTTCTGGGCGGCACCCAGTCGCTCCACACAAATGCGCTTGACGAGGCGATCGCACTGCCTACCGACTTCTCAGCGCGCATTGCACGGAATACGCAACTCGTCATCCAGCACGAGACCGGTATCACCAATGTCATCGATCCGATGGGGGGTTCCTACTACATGGAGAGCCTCACACATTCGCTTGCCGGCGAGGCCTGGAAGCTGATCGAGGAGGTTGAAGAGCTTGGCGGCATGACAAAGGCGGTCGCGACCGGCATGCCGAAGCTTCGGATCGAGGAAGCCGCTGCACGCAAGCAAGCGCGGATCGATCGCGGGCAGGAGGTGATTGTCGGCGTCAACAAGTATCGCTTGCCGAAGGAAGATGCCCTCGAAATCCTCGACATCGACAATGCAAAGGTGCGCGACTCGCAGATCGCACGCCTCAAGAAAGTGCGCGCCGAGCGCGACGAAACGAAATGCAAGGCGGCGCTGGCGGCGCTCACTGCGGGAGCGCGAGGCGACGGCAATCTTCTGGCGCTTGCCGTCGACGCGGCCCGTGCGCGCGCGACTGTTGGTGAAATTTCGGATGCCATGGAAGAGGTGTTTGGCCGGCACCGCGCCGAGATCAAGTCGATCTCCGGTGTCTATGCTCAGGCCTATGAAGGGGATGAGGGCTTCATGCAGATTTCCAAGGAGATCGAAGCGTTCGCCGAGGCCGAAGGCCGGCGGCCGCGTATGCTGGTCGTCAAGATGGGGCAGGACGGGCATGATCGCGGTGCGAAGGTGATTGCGACTGCGTTCGCCGATCTCGGCTTCGATGTCGATGTGGGTCCGCTTTTCCAGACACCCGAAGAAGCGGCGCGCGATGCAATCGAAAATGACGTTCACGTGATCGGCATTTCAAGTCTTGCCGCCGGGCACAAAACGCTTGTGCCGGCGCTCGCAAAGGCGCTCAAGGACGAAGGGGCCGACGACATCCTGATCATCTGCGGTGGTGTCATTCCGGCACAGGACTACGACTTCCTGAAGAAGGCCGGTGCGTCTGCCATATTTGGCCCGGGCACGAATATTCCGGCGGCAGCGCTGGAAATCCTGAAGCTTATCAGCGAAAAAAGGCGGCGGGCGGCCTGAGGCTGCCCGTAAAATCGCCAATTCTCCCGTCTGCCTACGAATAAGGCGCGGCGTGCGTCAAATGCGCACGACGCGATTGTTCGATGTTGCAACTGCTCACAAGCGCCGTTATCTCAACCGCGAACGTCCGGACAGAGATTCGGACAGGTGATGGCACGCGTGCCGCTCAAACGATCTCAGAGCCGCCGCCAATGGGCCATGCCAGGTGAGTTGTGCCCTCCCGGGTCGGGAAACCCCGGGAAAACATGACCGCCGCACAGGTTTCAGCAATGAGAGATCTCTGGAGGTGTGATGAGCACCGGAGAAGGCTTTGCACGCCCAAAGCGGCGGCGTCTTGTCGACATGAGCGATCCCCGGATGAAGAATCCGGATGCGCAACAGCGTGCGTATTACGACATGCTGTCGACGCGGCTTGAAGGATTGTTGAAGGAAATCGAGCAGGCCGGAACCTCGCCTGAGGACGACCTCGTCAAGCGGCTGCGTGCGCTCTACGCAGAAGTGAGCCGTTCATCAGCAGCAGGAAGGGCGGACGAGAGCTGAGCCCATTTATCGAACCGCCGCAGTTCTCGTTGCGTACTGGCGAAGACTCACCACGTCCATGACGGCACCGCCGATCGGCGTTCTTACCTGAATGCGAACGGGAACATAGATGTTTCCGTCATTCATCGGGGCAAGCCAGATATGAGCATTGCCGCGTTGCTGAAGCATTTTCGTGAAGCTCGTCTGCTTCATTCCGCTGCGAGGGATCATTCGAACCGAGCAGCGGATGGCCATGCCGCTGTAGCCCTTGTTGCGTGTTGTCACCGTGCCTTCGCTGTCGAAAGCCAGCTGGATGTCGTAGCGCCGTTTGCCGTCGAAGATGGCGAGTCTTCGGTTGCAGGGATTCTCGCCTGCGGCGACCGGCACCAGCAACGCGCTGATCGGATCAAGCGTATTCTGCCGTTCGTAGGGAAGTACGGAAATGTCTTCATGCGGCGGTAGTGGTGGATCAAATGTCGTTTCCGGACGGTCCGTACCGTCATAGGTCATTTCGCGGTGCTTGATCTTGCCTTTCTCGTCGGACTGAAAGGTAAAACGCTGCGGCTGAATCCGCGCCTCATCAATGCGACCCGCACTTTCCATCGTCCATTTCGCGTCGAGGAAGTTCTTCGGAACGCCGGCAACGCCAAGAAAACTTGTCATTGAATAATTTTCACCGCGCAAGGTGGCATTGATGCTGCCCTCGGCTGCCTTGAAGCCGCCGATATAGACAGTGTAATCGGCGGTCACGCCGGGCATCCGGGCCTCCCGTTCGGCTGGAACCGGCGCGGCGCCAGTGGATGTCGACGCGGCGACAAGGACGACCGTGGTCATGGTCAGCATGAGACCTGCCACCCTGCGCCACTCATTTCCACGTTCGATACGGGCCATTGATCCTCTCTGGATTGCGCCGGTCCGCCAGAGACCGTGCCTCGACTGATGATCGATAATTCCGCATGAACCGGCGATGAACAGCCACTCAGATGGCCGTCCGGGGCTGGACGCGGGCTGTCCTGACCAAGTATGCAACTGGCATGGCAAGTGGACCCGATCAAAAGCATCATCAACGGCAGACCCTGAACCGGGCGTTGCCGGATCCAGCCGAACTGGCCGCCGGAATCCGTTCCGGTAGCCGAAGTGCGTTGGCACGGGGCATTACGCTGGTCGAATCGTCCCGTGCGGACCATCAGGCAATTGCTCAGGCGCTGCTGGCCGAGTTGCTGCCTGAAACAGGCAAGGCCGTCAGATTGGGCCTGTCCGGAACCCCGGGCGTTGGCAAGTCGACCTTTATCGAAGCATTTGGCCGGCTTCTGACCGGCAAGGGCCTGCGGGTGGCCGTTCTGGCGGTCGATCCGTCATCGGCCCGGACTGGCGGCTCCATTCTCGGCGACAAGACACGCATGGAGCTGTTGGCGCGGGATCCCAATGCCTTTATCCGGCCCTCGCCGTCGGGGGGGACGCTTGGCGGTGTCGCACGGCGGACACGCGAGGCGATGTTGCTGGCCGAAGCGGCCGGTTATGACGTCATTCTCGTCGAGACAGTGGGCGTCGGCCAGTCAGAGACTTCCGTGGCCGACATGGTCGACATGTTCGTGCTGCTGCTTGCGCCGGGCGGCGGCGATGAATTGCAGGGGATCAAGCGCGGTATCATGGAACTTGCGGATCTGATCGTGGTTAACAAGGCCGATGGCGATCTTGTGCCCGCTGCGCGGCGCGCTCAGACCGAGTATCAGGCGGCTCTTCACCTGATGCGGCCCAAAACGCCCGCCTGGGCGCCGCATGTGCTGCTGGCCTCTGCGCTCAAGGGCGAGGGGCTCGACAAGGTCTGGCAGGCAGCCGAGGCGCACAGGGCGGCCCTGACGGCGTCTGGCGATCTCGCCCGATTACGGGCCGATCAGGCCAGGGCCTGGTTCTGGACCGAGCTGCGTGAGGGCCTGATTTCGACGCTCAAGAGCGATGCGAAGGCCGCCGCATTGATGCCTGAACTGGAACGGGAGGTCGAGGAAGGACAGTCGACCCCTACGGCCGCTGCGAGGCGGCTTCTGGACCTGGTGTTCGGGACCGCAGAACAGGCCTGAACGGCCTTGACTGGCCCCTGCGGGCCTTTTATACGTGCCCGCCTGAAAGGGCTGCGCGGGAAACTGCGGCAGCCCGACGAATTTGCAAAGGAAATTCCCATGTCCCGCCGCTGCGAACTGTCCGGCAAGGCCGTGATGTCCGGCAACAATGTCAGCCACGCCAACCGCAAGACCCGGCGCAGGTTCCTGCCGAATCTCTGCCAGGTGACGCTGATCAGCGATGCGCTGGGTCGGCAGGTCAGTCTGCGCATTTCGGCGCATGCGCTTCGCTCGGTGGAGCATAATGGCGGGCTCGACCCCTTTCTTCTCAAAGCCGCGGACGCGCAGTTGTCCTCGCGTGCGCTCAAACTGAAGCGTGCGGTCGAAAAGGCCCAGGCCGCGGCTGCATGACGGGGGCCAGCTTCTGCGAATATCCGGGAACGGGCGGCTTCGGCCGCCCTTTTCTTTTCCGGCGAATTTTACCCAGTTTATCGAAAGTCCGGATGTCCCCTTTTCAGGATGTGGTACGCGCCGCTAGACTTTGCCCGATGTAATTGGGGGTGTGCGGATGCTGGATAGCGGGGTTGATCGAGTGCCGATCAGCCGGCCGGGCTTTGTTGCGCGGCTGATCACGACGATCGTGCGCCTGATCGTGCCGGTCCTTGCCTTGAGCACGGCCTTTCTCTCCGCATATTTTCTTCGCGAAATGCCGGTCGCCGAGGGGCGTTATCTGGCTATCTTCGATACCCGGCTTGACGCGTCGGCCTGGCTGACATGGGGTCTTGTGGTTCTGCCGGGTGTTTTCTTCATTCTCAATCTGACCAGCCGCCGTTATGGGCCGGCCCTCACGCTCACTGCGGCCCTTGTCGCATGGGTGCTGATCGGCGGCGCACTTTTCTGGGCACTGCGCGACGGCATCATCGTCGATTTCGAGCGGGAGATCGCTCCCTATCCCGAGGCAGCCGCCTTCGCCGGCGCTATGGCGCTCGCGCAGCTGGTCAATATTCTGACCTTCGATTGGGTGCGTGGTATTCCCTGGTGGAAGGCGCCCTTTCTGGCGGCATTGATCGGGGGATTGGCTTTTTCCGTTGCCTTCAGCATGCGACCGACAGCTTCATGGGACGATGCGTTGATCGCGCGGCTCATTGTCGAGGCTGGACTGTATTTCAGTTGGGCGCTGCTGCAGCTTCTTCCGACCGGGATGCTGCGCCGGACCATTCGTCCGCTGTCTGGCTTTGGGGGTGCCTGATCGTATCGGCAGTTGCTGCGGGGGATGTTCCGCTCAGGCGAAACATCAACAGAAGCGTTCGCTGCAGCATGTTGAAGTTGTTGTCGGATATCGCGTAGATCAGCAGGTCGCCATTGCTGTCCTCACGAACGGCCAGTCCCTCCATATTGTCGATCGAATAGCGCTGCCCGACATCGATCAGAACCGGACCGTCGACGAGTGCTCCTGGCACAATGTCATCCTTCTCGATCAGGCGCATCTGCATGCCGACGCCGGCGAGCATCGAGAAACGCCGCTCCAGAAGCAGCAGGTCGCCATTCGGCAACAAAGCCATATCCGTCGGTTTGTACGGCTCGCGGGGCTTTACCGCGAACCATGAAATATCGTGGCCATCGGCAATGAAGGCCTTGAGGTTGCCGCGCGGATCGAATGTGTCCTCCGTGACAGCGAGGATGCGCGGTTCACCATCGCCTTCGAGACGCGGCAGCAATTCAATTGACTCGATGCCCGCATTGGTCTTGAGACGGCCGAAATGGCGTTGAGTCAGGAGTTGTTCGGGCAGCGCTGCGAATCCCGCCTCACCGAGATTGTATCGCCAGATACGGTGTGCCCGCTCATAGCTGACATAGGCACGGCCCTCCAGCGGGTTGGCCGTATCGACCACAAGGCCTTCGGCATCGCCGAGCATCTTTCCTGCGATCGGTTTGCCGTCGAGACCCAGCATCGGTGCCATGTGACCTTCCGCCAGCCCGGACAGCCGGCCTCTTTCGTCGTAGAGGACCCTTGCTTTCAGCCAATGCCCCTCATCGGAAACGGAAAGCAGTACCGTGCCGTCCGAACTGATGGCCAAGCCCGACCAGCCGCCGAATTCCGTCTTCGGCGATCTGATTTCGATGCCACCGGCCCATTCCAGCTTTCCGGTGCGCGTTTCGCTGCGGTCTTCCGGGTTCCAGACAAGCGGGTTTGTCTTGATGTCGATGCGCTCGGCTTCGGCATGGGCAGGGGAATAGACCGGCGCGCTTATCGCAACAAATGCGAAGACAACCAGCAGACCGGCAATCATGGTCGGGCGACGCAATTTACGGATCCTCTGCTTCGGACCGCCGGGAATCCGGCCGACGGCTCGGCCGGGAGGCATCATATCGGTGTGCGGTTGACAGACAAGGGATTCAGGTGCGCCGTGCCCATGGGGCTTCGTCGAGCCGCAGCGCGCCACGCCGCAGCCAGCGGTAAAGCATCAGCGACGACGCGGCAGCGAGGCCCGTTGCAAGGCCGAGCCAGATGCCGAAACCTTCCATTTTGAATGGAAATGCGAGCACCACGCCAGATGTCAGGCCGATCAGCCAATAGCTGATGCCCGCATAGATCATCGGCACGCGCGTGTCGTGAAGGCCGCGCAGCATGCCGACGCCGATCGATTGCGCGCCGTCGAAAACCTGAAAAAGCGCAGCGACGGCGAGGAAAGTGACGGCAAGCTCGATCACGCCCGCGTTTTCGGGCGCTGTCCGGTCGATAAAGGCGCCGATCAGCGAATAGGGGAAGAGGATCATCACCAGCGCCATAAATCCCATAAAGACGACACCCATGACGAACGGCGTCCAGCCAGCGCGGCGGATTGCATCGCGGTTGCCGGCGCCATATGCGCGGCCGACGCGTACCGTGACCGCTTGCGAGAAACCGAGCGGCACCATGAAGGAGATGGCGGCGATCTGCAGGGCGATGGCGTGCGCGGCCAGTGAGGCGGCGCCGAAAAGGCCGATCAGGAAGACGGCGGCGTTGAAGACCGATACCTCAAGGCCGAGCGTCACGGCGATCGGCAGACCAAGCCGCCAGATTTCGCGGAAGCGCGACCAGTCCGCGCGCCAGAAACGGCCGAACAGGTGGTAGCGGCGAAACTGCCGGTCAAAGAGCACAACAAGGCTCAGTGCGCCGAACATGAAACTGCAGGAGAGCACGCTGCCAATGCCCGCGCCGACGAGACCCAGCGCCGGAAAACCGAAATGTCCGAACATCAGACAGTAGTTGGCGAAGGCATTGAACGGAACGGCGATGCCGCTGATGACGAAGGCCCAGCGCGGCCGTTCGAGCGCGGCGATGAAGGCGCGGAGCACGATGTAAAAGAGCATCGGCAACAGCGACCATTGCATGGCCCGCACATAGGACGCGCCCTCCTGAGCCAGCACCGGTTCCTGCCCGAGCGCGAGCAGAATCCACTCGGCGTTCCAGAGCACCACCCAGAACGGTATGACAATCGCAAGTCCCGCCCAGAAGGCCTGACGCACGGTGCGGCGCACGTCGCGCACGGAATGTTTGCGGCGGCCGAGCTCGGCGGCGGTCATCGGCGAGGCGGCGGTCATCAGGCCGATACCGAAGATGAAGACGAGAAAATAGAGGTTCGACCCGAGCGTGCCGGCGGCCAGCGTTTCCGGACCGAGCCAGCCCATCATCAGCACGTCGGTGGCGTTGATCGCGACCTGTGCGAGATTGGTGAAGATCAGCGGCCACGACAAGGCAAGCGTCGCCTTCGCCTCGTCGATCCAGAGACGATGATCCGAGCGGAATGTGGCAAGCGCGGCGCGCATGACGATGAAAGCCCTGAACGGAGAAAAGCCGCGCAGATTATCCGTATCCGTCTGAATCTCAAGCGCAAATTTCAAGCGATTCGCGATTTGCGTTCCTGCAGCAATGCAATGATCGGAAACGGTAGATAGGCTGTAAAGATCAGAACGACTGCCAGCACGAGACCCTGCGGGTCCCAGAGCTGCATCGCAAAGCCCGAAAGCGGCGTGCCGATCAGGGCGCCGGTGCCCCACATGGCGGTTGTGAAGGCGCTGGCGCCGGCCAGTTCGGCGCCGCGGAAACGCTCGCCGACCAGCACCATGCCGAGCGTGAAAATGCCGTTGGCGAGACCGACCACCAGAAAGAGGACGATCCCGGTCGCGATCAACATGGGCACCGCGAAGGGCAGCAACGCGTAGCCGGCAATCGTCGCCAGTACCAATCCGATCAGGAGGCGGAGCCGGTTCATCCGGTCGGCGGCCACGCCGACAATCGGCTGCATGACGATGGCGCCGACCGCGGCGACGGTCAGCAGTGCCAGACTGCCGCTTTCGGCCATGCCGGAGCGGATTGCATAGAGCGGGAAAAACGTGACCAGAGATTCTTCGGCGGCGGCATAGAAAACGTTGACCAGCAGCGCTGCCGGCGCGACGAAGACCAGACGCCACATCGGGGACGATTTTTCGGTTTTCTCGAAGTGGTTGCGGCTCTTGTCCGCGGTGGTGACCAGAATGGCGGCCGCAATCATCAATGCGCCGCCCAGATAGAAGGGCTCGACACCCGTTCCGAGCACCACCAGCGTTGCCGGTCCGAGCGCAAAGCCGGCTGCCGCCGAGGCGCCATAGATACCGATGATCTTTCCTCTCTTTGCATCCTCGGCCAGCGCGTTGATCCATGCCTCGCTGGTCGCCCATAGCAGTGTGCCGGCGACGCCGAGCAGGAAGCGAAGCGGGAACCAGGCTAGGAAATTGGCGTAGCAGCCGATCAACAGGAACGAGAAGCCGGCCAGCAACAATCCGCCGATCATCACATTGGCCGGTCCGAAGCGGCGCATGATCCACGGCGCGATTGGCGAGATCAGAAACACCGGCGCCGCTTGTGCCGCGGCCGAAAGCCCGATCAGACCCGGTTCCGCGCCTTGGCGAGCCATGATCAGGGCGGCGAGCGGGAAGGCGATGCCCATCGACAGATTGACCATCCCCATCGAGATGATGGCCGCAGCGAGGCTGCGCTTGCGACGAGGCTGAACGGGGGCCAAGCCTGACATGAGCGGCGCTCCGAAGGAGATTTATTAAATAAACAATAATGTTTTTAAAATAAAGGAAATTTGTAACCTCTCTTGTCAAGCCATTGAGATTGATCACTTATTTTGTAATCGAATAACTTGAAAAACAGGTCCTGTGGCGGCATGATGTTATTATGCATTCGACGCCCGCGCGTATCCTGCACCTCCTCAAGAAAAACGGTCCGCAAACCGCCGAGATGCTCGGCGACGCATTGTCGATGACCTCGATGGGCGCGCGCCGCCATCTGCACGCGCTCGGCGAGGCCGGTCAGATCGAGTCCTTCGACAAGTCCGAAGGTGTCGGGCGCCCGCGGAGGTTCTGGCGGTTGACGTCCGCTGGCCATGTGCGCTTCGGCGACGCCCATGCGGAATTGACGGCCAAGATGATCGGCGATGTGCGCCGCCTTTTTGGCGAGGATGGCCTCTCCAGGCTCGTCGCCGAGCGCGAGCGCGACATGCGGATGAGTTACGACAAGGCGCTGGCCGGCGCGACGTCGCTCGCGGCGCGGGTCGAGGCGCTGGCGGCGGTCCGCGCCGCGGAGGGCTACATGGCGCGGGTCGAATGCGACGGCGAGGATTTCATTCTGATCGAGGATCACTGCCCGATCTGTGCCGCAGCAACGGCCTGTCGGGGTTTCTGCCGGTCTGAACTCACGCTCTTTCGCATGATGCTGGGCGATGGCGCGCGGGTCGAACGTGAGGAATATCTGCTCGACGGCGGGCGGCGCTGTACATACCGGATCGGAAAGGCCGCGTGATCGTCTAGCGCACCGCGCGGGCCGCCCGGGCAGAGACGCCGCCCCGCTTCTTTGGCGCGTCCTGGCCGCGTGCCTTCAACTGGCCGCGGCGCAGCGTCGTCTCATCGTCGAAAAGCTCTGCGAGCTTCTCGGTCATTGCGCCGCCGAGCTGTTCGGCATCGACAATGGTAACGGCGCGTCGATAGTAGCGCGTTACGTCGTGGCCAATTCCGATGGCGATCAGCTCGACCGGCGAACGAGTCTCGATCTGCTCAATGACCGAACGCAGATGCTTCTCGAGATAGTTGCCGGCATTGACCGACAGCGTCGAATCGTCGACTGGCGCGCCGTCCGAAATCACCATCATGATGCGGCGCTGCTCCGGTCGCGCCAGCAGGCGGTTATAGGCCCAGATCAGCGCTTCGCCGTCGATGTTTTCCTTCAACAGGCCTTCGCGCATCATCAGACCGAGATTGCGCCGTGCACGTCGCCAGGGACTGTCGGCCGATTTGTAGACGATGTGGCGAAGGTCGTTGAGGCGGCCGGGCTGGGCGGGCTTGCCTTCGGCGAGCCAGCGTTCGCGCGACTGACCGCCCTTCCAGGCGCGTGTCGTGAATCCGAGAATCTCCACCTTGACGCCGCAACGCTCCAGTGTGCGGGCCAGAATGTCGGCGCACATGGCTGCAACCGTGATCGGCCGGCCGCGCATCGAGCCCGAATTGTCGAGCAGGAGCGTCACCACCGTGTCGCGGAAGTTCATGTCGTGCTCGACCTTGAAGGCGAGCGGCTGCATCGGGTCGACGACGGCGCGCGTCAACCGCGCCGCGTCGAGGATGCCTTCCTCAAGGTCGAATTCCCAGGTTCGGTTCTGCTGCGCCAGCAGCCGGCGTTGCAGGCGATTGGCGAGGCGCGAAACGACACCCTGCATCTGCTGCAGTTGTTGATCGAGATACTGGCGCAGGCGAGATAGTTCCTCGATGTCGCAGAGATCCTCGGCCGCAATCACTTCGTCATATTGCGGGGTGAAGATCTTGTAGGCGGCGCGATTCTTGTCATCGCCCTGCTGGTTCGGACGCCAGGGTTGATTGCCTTCGCTGGTCTCGTCCGTGTCACCATCAGATGGCATGTCGTCGGAATCGACTTCAACCGTCTGTTCGTCGCCTTCCTCGCCCTCGCCTTCCGTGAACTCTACCTGGTCCGCGGACGAGCCTTCAGGCTGTTCGGCTTCGCCCGACTGACTTTGCTCGGAACTGTCCTGACTGTCGCCTTCCTGCTCGTCGGCATCGTCGGAGGACTGGTCTGGCGCTTCGCCGAGCTCGTCGCCCATATCGAGATCGGCCAGAATGTCGCGCGTCGCATGCGCAAATGCCTTCTGGTCGCCGATCACTTCCCCGAGACGATCCAGATCCTTGCCGGCCTTGTCCTCGATCCATGACCGCCATTGATCGACCAATTTGCGGGCCGACGGGGGTGGTGCCTCGCCAGTCAGCTTCTCGCGGACCATCATGGCGACTGCTTCGGCCAGCGGCGCCTCATCGCGTGACGTAATGCGATCATAGCCGCGCGATGCGCAGCGCTGTTCCAATGCAGCGGTCAGGTTCTTCGACATGCCCGCCATCTGATTGGCGCCAATGGCCTCGACACGCGCCTGTTCCACTGCATCGAACACGGCAAGCGCGTTGCCGCCCTCGGGCTGCAACGTCGCATTGATCTTTTCGTCATGATGGGCGAGGCGCAGCGCGTAGGCGTCGGAAACGCCGCGCACCTGCGCCACTTCCTCGGGTGGCAGCGCGCGGCTCGGCAGGGGTAGGCGGGCGCGCAGGCCACGCAGGCCCGGCGCTTCCGTGCCGAATGTGACGTTCAGCTCCGGCTCAGCCGCAATCGTGCGCATGGTTTGAGCCAGCGCGCGTTTGAACGGTTCGACGGGGCCTTCCTTCGATTTCATGGGCCGTGTCGCTCTTCGGGTTTGTCAGGCGACCTTTATGTTGGCCGCCGAATCGGGGAGGTCCTCGCCAAAGGAACGCTGATAGAATTCAGCGACCGTTGCCCGCTCGAGTTCGTCGCATTTGTTGAGGAAGGTGACGCGGAAGGCAAAACCGACATCGCCGCCGAAGATCCTGGCGTTTTCCGCCCAGGTCAGCACCGTGCGCGGGCTCATCACGGTCGAAATATCCCCGTTGATGAAGGCCGAGCGCGTGAGATCGGCAACGCGGACCATGGCTGCGATCTGTTTGCGGCCCTCTTCGGTGTCATAGCTCTTCAGCTTGGAGAGCATGATATTCACTTCCTCGGCGTGCGGCAGGTAGTTCAGGGTGGTGACGATATTCCACCGGTCCATCTGACCCTGGTTGATCTGCTGTGTGCCATGATAGAGACCCGAAGTGTCGCCCAGGCCGACCGTATTGGCCGTCGCGAAAAGGCGGAACGCAGGGTGCGGACGGATGACGCGGTTCTGGTCGAGAAGCGTCAACTTGCCCGAGGCCTCGAGAATGCGCTGGATCACGAACATCACGTCCGGGCGTCCGGCGTCATACTCGTCGAAGACAAGCGCCACGGGATGTTGCAGCGCCCAGGGCAGGATGCCTTCGCGGAATTCGGTCACCTGCTTGCCATCCTTCAGGACAATCGCGTCCTTGCCGACAAGATCGATGCGGCTGATATGGCTGTCGAGATTGATGCGGATGCACGGCCAGTTGAGGCGCGCGGCAACCTGCTCGATATGGGTTGATTTGCCGGTGCCATGATAGCCCTGAACGATGACGCGCCGGTTGAAGGCAAAGCCGGCCAGCAGCGCTATCGTCGTGTCGCGGTCGAACAGGTAGTCGGGATCGAAATCCGGCACATATTCATTGGGCTCCGAGAAAGCCGGAACCTCCATGTCGAAGTCGATCTTGAAGGTCTCGCGGACCGAAACCTTCTTGTCCGGGAGATTCTCGGTCATACCGTTTCGTGCTTCGAAGCTCATTCCTGGCCTACTTCCCTGCGTGTCGTCCAAAACTCGATCGTTCCTGCCCAAGCCGGCGCGCCGCCCGGTAGAGGGCGTTTCCAGCCCGTCATTGCCTGTCGCCGATCAGCGGTAGCCGCTCTTCCGGAGGTAATCGTAGGCCTGAATGACCTTGCGGAGACGCTCCTCGGCCGACCTGTCGCCGCCATTGGCGTCGGGATGGTGCCTTTTGACCAGTTCCTTATACCGTGCCTTGATCTCGTTCAAGGAGGCGGTCCCGTCCAGACCCAACGTATCCAGCGCCTGCTGCTCCAATGCGCGGGGCTTGCGCCGCATTTGCGGCTCCTCAGGACGAGTTGACCCTGCGGTATCCTCAAAAAAGCCAAAGGAATCGCGAAAAGGCGAAGCTCGGCCCATGTGGGCGCCAAAGCGGGGGCCGAAAGCCGCATTCGCGGCATTGACGCCCAAATTCCAGGTTGGTCGATGACCTGTCAGCGCATCGCGCTGGAAAGCGGCGACCTCGGCGTCGGTCATGCCCTTGAAGAAGTCGTAATTGCTGTTGAACTCCCGAATATGGGTCGCGCAGAACCACACATACTGGGCGTCGGCATCGGCGTCCGGCCGGCTTGCTGCAGCGGTGCGGGGGGCCCGATGGAGGCCCGTTTCGCGGCACCCGGCCCAATCGCAACTTCGGGGCGCTTCATGGGCGGAAGCGCGCGCACGCGGAGGCTGCTCCAGACCACGCATCTTGCGCGGTGCGATCCGGATCGAATCGAAGTATTTCGAGTTCAGTTTCACGGTTCAAATTATGGGTTGGCGCCGGACCTAAAACAAGAAAGCATGTGGCGTTTCGCCTTCAAGTTGACAAAGCTGCATTAACAAACAGGTTAGCCGGTAATCCAGATGTCTGTCGCCGAGACCATGCGCCGCAAGCTTGAGTCGGCACTCACCCCGATCGTGATCGAGATCGAGGACCAGTCGCATCTCCACAAGGGTCATGCCGGGCACCGGCCAGGCGGCGAGAGCCATTTTCATGTCCGCGTCGTTGCTTCCGGTTTTGCGGGAAAATCGCGGATCGAGCGACAGCGTATGGTCATGACGGCGCTGAAGGACGAGATGGACCATCCAATCCATGCGCTTGGCATCCGTGCGTTGACGCCGGAGGAAGCGGCAGCCGAAACGGACTAGTCTCCCGTGCCTGTTTTGAGGTTGCGGGCGGGTGCGATGCGGAGTTGGGCGATCTGGTTGCGCTGGCGGCGCAGGATCTCGAAGCGGAAGCCGTGAAAGGTGAAGGTCTGGCCGACATCGGGGATGGTGCGCGCTTCGTGAATGACGAGGCCGGCAATGGTCGTCGCCTCTTCGTCAGGCAATGACCAATCGAAGGCGCGGTTGAGGTCGCGGATAGGCACAACACCGCTGACGATGACCGAGCCATCAGGCTGGAGCCTCACGCCCGCTACTTCGATATCGTGCTCGTCGCGAATATCGCCGACGATTTCTTCAAGGATGTCCTCCAGCGTGATCAGACCCATCAACGCGCCATACTCGTCCACGACGAGGGCGAAGTGCGTCTTGCGGCGAAGAAATGCGTTGAGCTGATCCTGCAGTGCGGTCGTGTCCGGCACGAACCAGGGCTTGGTTGCTATCGAAAGAATGTCGATTGTATCTGCCTTCCATTCGGCGCCTGAAAGTGCGCGTAGCAGATCCTTGGCATGCAGGACGCCGACGATGTCTTCCGGGCCGTCGCGCCAGAGTGGAATGCGCGTGTGCGGGCTTGCCAACGCTTGCGAGATGATGTCGCTGTTGGGTTGAGATGCATCGATCATCACGATGTTCTTGCGGTGTACCATCACGTCACTGACCTCGAGATCTCGCAGATCGAGAATTCCTCCCAGCATGTCGCGGTCGATCTTGACCACGCTGCCTTCGTGGTGGTGCAGGTTGATCGCACCGCGCAGCTCCTCATGCGCAGAAAGAACTTGCTGGTTTTCGCCGACATCGAGACCGAAAGGCCGCAAGGCGTGGCGCACGATGAACTGCACCGCCGCCGTAATCGGTCCGAACACAAAGGTCACGATGCGCAGAATCGGCGCAACCGCCAGCGCCACACGATCGGTATTGGTGATGGCGACGGTCTTGGGAGCCACTTCCGCAAACACCAGGACAACGGCCGTCATCACCAGTGTCGCGTAGACGACGCCTGCATCACCAAACAGCGCGAGGAAAAGGCTTGTTGCCAAGGCCGAGGCCAGAATGTTGACGAGATTGTTGCCGAGCAGGACGGCACCAATCAGGCGTTCGCGATCTTCGGTAAGGGCGAGGACCGTGCGGGCGCGCCGGCTGCCTTCTTCGGCAAGACGGTGCATGCGTGCGCGCGATGCGGCGGTGAGCGCCGTCTCCGAGCCCGAGAAGAACGCTGAAAAGAGCAGCAACAAGAGAATGGCGCCAAGAATGGCGCTGAGGCCAAGAGACAACATGTCAGGCGGGCTCCCGTTCCCGCAATAATGCGCGCAAGGGAGATGTTTCCACGTTGCGCGTGATAAAGGCTTCGCCGATTCCGCGGGCAAGGATGAAGGTCAGCTTGCCGTCGACGACCTTCTTGTCCTGCCCCATGAGGGCGATAAGTGTGTCGGCATCCGGCAGGTCTCCTGGGATGTCGCCGAGCCGCGTGGGCAGGCCGGCGCGCGTCAGATGCCGACGCACGCGCTCGGCGTCCTGGCCGGGGCAGAGTCCGAGGCGCACCGACAGGTCGAATGCCAGTGCCATACCGATAGCGACACCTTCACCATGGATGAGTCGCTGCGAGAACCCTGTTGCTGCTTCCAGCGCATGGCCGAATGTATGGCCGAGATTGAGCAGGGCCCGGACGCCACCCTCGCGTTCGTCCGCAGCAACCGTTGCCGCTTTCGCTTCGCAACTTTTGATGATGGCATGAATGCGCACGTCGCGGTCGCCAGCCTTCAGGCGATCGAGATTTCCTTCCAACCAGTCAAAAAAGGCACGATCACCGATCAGCCCGTATTTGACGACCTCGGCATATCCGGCGAGAAACTCGCGCATCGGCAATGTGTCGAGTGCCGTGACGTCGGCAAGCACCATGCGCGGCTGGTGAAAGGCGCCGGCCAGATTCTTTCCCTGCCGCGTGTTGATGCCGGTCTTTCCGCCAACAGAACTGTCAACTTGCGACAGCAGGGTTGTCGGGATCTGCGCGAAATCGACGCCGCGCCGCAAGATCGCTGCGGCGAACCCGGTCAGGTCGCCGATCACGCCCCCGCCAAGGGCGACAACGAGATCGCCACGTTCGATACCGGTTTCAAGCAGCCACTCCGTCAGTCTTTCCAGTTCGGCAAAGGACTTGGTGCTTTCGCCGGCCGGCAGCACGATTGCATCGTGACGGATATTCGCGGCCTCAAGGCTCTTTTGCAGACCGGTCAGGTGAAGATGCGCCACCGTCTGATCGGTCACAATGGCAACGCGGGCGCGGCGCAACAACGGATTCAGATGCGAGCCTGCCTCGGCGATCAGATCGGGACCGACCAGAATATCGTAGGTCCGGTCGCCCAGATCGACCCTCACTTTTCGAATGGTATCAGTCATGGCTTTCTCCATCGACGGAACCGCGAAATTCCTTCAGCTTGCCGATGATGGTTTCAACGACTGCCTCATGCGGACCTTCAACACTCTCGATCGATATGTCAGCCTGGGCATATACCGGATAGCGCTCGTCAATCAGCCGCTTCATCGTGGTCAGCGGATCGCCATTCTGGAGCAACGGCCGGTCGCCGCGCTTGGCGACCCGCTTCATCAGCACATCAAGATCGGCTTTCAGCCAGACCGAGACGCCGCGTGCCGCAATATTGGCGCGCGTCACCGGGTCCATGAATGCGCCGCCGCCTGTTGCCAGCACATGTGGTGGGCCAGCAAGCAGGCGCTTGATGACGCGGCGTTCACCGGCGCGGAAGGCCGCCTCGCCGTGGCGGGCGAAGATCTCCGGGATGGTTTCGCCGGCGGCCTGTTCGATCTCGGCATCGGCATCGACAAATTCAAGGCCAAGCCGACGAGCCAGGCGACGGCCGACCGTCGTCTTGCCGGCACCCATCAACCCGACCAGCACGATCGAACGCGCGTCAAGCGGCACCGGGGCAAGTGTTTCACCTTGCTCCATTTCCGCCGTGCTGCACTGCTCGCTTTCCGCCATTTTCCTGTCCGATTGGGTATCAACGATGTCGCGTATGTCCGCTTGATATAGCGGCCTTAACCTTGCTGATCTATTCTCCGGCCGGTTTCCTTGCCAAACAGGGCCGTTAAGTGGCGGAAAATCATCATCCTAATGGATTGTTAGCACGGTTCCAGCGAGGCAGTGGTTGCAGATAGGGTGCGGCGGTGCCTAGGTCACGCCCCATTTTCGCCGCAAGGTGGGCCTAAGGCTTTTTCCCCGTTATGGCGGCATAAACCGAAGGTCCGCCAAGGACCTGGAGAAGGAAGATTCGATGAGCCGCATTACCGGGCTTCTTGTCGTCATTGCCGTACTTGTGGTGGGCATGGTCGGCGGGCTCTTTTATCTTGATCGGGCTGTTGCGCCCGAGGTTCAGGCTGTGGAGAAGGTTCTCCCCGATGGTCAGTTTCCGCGCTAGGCAGGGGCGCTGCGCCGCCGGCTTAGCGCTTGTCTTTTCCGTCACGATGCCCGTTGCATCGGTGGTTGCCCAAGGGGCGAATGTCCTTCAGGCGCCGCCAGGCATGGAGCCGGCGCGTGCGCCGGTATCTTCGCCGGCCGGGCCGCAGAGCATCGTGCCTCCGGGCTATGGCGCAACGACACCGGCCTCGGGCTTGCCTGCGTCCGAATTGCCATCTGCCGTGCCCGTGGTGCCGTCGCAACTGTTCCCCACAGGCCAGCAATCCGGTGAACCTGCTGTTCGCATGCTCAGCGCCGTGCCCGGCGCGGCGCGGACCGATGTCCAGGTCGGCACCCTGTCGGGCGTCGATACGTCAAGCGTCGGTTTGATAGGGATGCAGGAGGGTGGTTTTGGGCCGGCCATGTGGCAGGGCGCTTCGCGTGCCGATATCGAAATCTACCTGATGCGACTTCCGGTCGCGACCGGTTCTCCCGTGATGGCCGATCTGACACGCCGTCTGTTGCTGACCGGTGCGCGTCCGCCCGAGGGAGCGGGGAGCGGAGTGCCGCTTCTGGCGGCCCGGTTGAACAGGTTGCTGGCTGCCGGCCATGTGGACGCGGCGCTGCAACTGGCGGCGGCCGGTGGTGCTGCCCGCTCGCCGCAGATTGCTGTCGAACTGGCGCGTGCGGCGCTGGCGGTTGGCGATGACAATCGTGCCTGTGCGGCACTTTCCGATATTCCACCCGGTAACGATCCGGCGCGGAACGATATGGCTGCCTTTGCCGTCAAGCTTGCGACCTATTGCCAGATCGTCGCCGGAAACCCCGAAATCGCCAACCTGACGCTCGACCTCGCCCGCGAGGAGGGTCTGAGCGATGCCTTGTTTTTTTCGCTGGCGAGCGAGGCGGCCGCGGGAATCATTCTGCGCGCGCCGGAGCCCAATGCGCTCGGCATTGCCGATGCTGCTTTCTACCGGCTGGCCGGCAGAAATCTGCCGGGCAATGTTGCCGAGATTGCCGAAGCGGCCCTCTTGCGGGGGCTTCTGCACAATGGCGATTTAAGCGATGAAGTGCGGCTGGCGGTGGCCGAGCGGGCGGCACGCTACGATCTGATCGACGGCCGCGAACTTGCCACTTACTACCGGATGCCGGCCTTTACCGACGAACAGATGGCCGGTCTTCTGACCTCCGATATTCCTGAAATATCGCCACTTCGGCGTGCAATGATCCACCAGGCGATCGATGGAGCCGTTGCCGCCGACGACCGAATCCGTCTTTTCAAGCTTGCCTTTGCCACGGCGGAGTCGGCCAGCCTCTACTATCCGACAATCGAAGCACTATATAGCGATCTTGGCAGCATGACGCCGTCCGATGCTCTGCGTCCGATGGCCGCGAGCGCAACGCGTGCGTTTCTTGCGTTGGGGGAGAGCGCGAAGGCTGCCGAGTGGTATGCACTGACGCAATATGCGCCCGGATTCGGTCGCGATGGTCGCGAATTTGCCGCATTAATGCGGATTTCCGGGGCAACGGCTTCCGGATTCGATGCAGAGCGTGTGTCGGCCGATATTGTCGCCGATCTGCGTTCCGGTGAGCGCGCGGCGCAAGCCTTTGCAGCCTGTGAAGCATTGCTTCTCGATGCGCTCGGGCATTCGCCGACGCCGGAGGTATGGGAAGCGCTGCTTGATGCGCGCAATGTCCTGTCGGGCGACGCGTCGACCGAGGCGCAGCTCAATCAACTGCAGATGGCCGGTCACAAGAAAGCCGTCGGCGAGACGATTTTGCTGACACTCGACGTGCTGGGTCCGGGCGGACCCGGCGCCGCGCATCCAAGAGCGGTGGCGCAGGCGGTGGCCAGCCTGAAGGCGATCGGTCTTGAAAGCGAGGCCCGGCGACTCGCTCTTGAAGCGCTTCTGGCGCGCAGCTATGCCGGACGTGGTTGAGTAACATCGGGTGATTGGAATGTCGAAAGTATCCGCGCAGCGCGGGCTTCACCTTGAGGCCTTTCTCGAAATGCTGAGCGCCGAGCGGGGGGCGGCACGCAACACGCTCGACGCCTATGAGCGCGACCTGCGAGACTTTTCGGCGTTTCTTGCGACATGCGGAAAGACGCAGACCGAGGCGACGGCAAAGGACATTCGTGACTATCTCGAGCATGTCGCCGGGCAGGGATTGTCGGCTTCAACGGCCGCGCGGCGACTTTCGGCAATTCGGCAGTTTCATGGATTTCTTTTTGCCGATGGTGTGCGCAAGGACGATCCCTGCGGTTCGATCGAGGGACCGCGCCGCGCGCGGCCGCTCCCGAAGACGCTCAGTGTCGACGAAGTGGACGGGCTGCTGGCGGCCGCCCGGCGCGCGGCGGACGGACGTACGCATGAAGAGGCTGTTCTCGCTTACAAGCGCGCGCGGCTCGTCTGTCTGATGGAAGTTCTGTATGCGACCGGCTTGCGCGTCTCGGAGCTGGTCGGCCTGCCGCTTTCGGCTGTTCGTGGCGATGAGCGGTTTCTCGCGGTCAGCGGCAAGGGCGGACGCGAGCGGCTGGTGCCGCTGTCGGAAACCGCACGTGCTGCGATCGATGCCTATCTGCCTTTGCGCGATCAGCGGCTTGGCGACAAGGGGTCGCCATGGCTGTTTCCGTCCCGCGGCCGGCAGGGTCACTTGACGCGGCATCGTTTTGCGCAATTGCTGAAAGACCTTGCGGCTGCCGCTGGCCTTGATCCATCACGTGTATCGCCGCACACGTTGCGACATGCTTTCGCAAGCCATTTGCTGGCCAATGGTGCCGATCTGCGCGCGGTGCAGCAGATGCTTGGCCACGCCGATATCTCGACGACCCAGATCTATACACATGTACTGGACGAGCGGCTGAAAGAGCTTGTGGAGACCCATCATCCCCTGGCGAAGAAGGACAAGGCGTCCTGAGGTTTCGGATCATGGTCTATATGCGCAAGCTTGTCGGGATTGCGCGTCATGTAGAGCGCTGAAATTCTTCCGTCGATCACGGCAAAGCCAAGTGTCGAGTGGATTGCGACGCCCTCCCGCATGACGAAGCCGGGCAGGCCATTGATCCTTGCCGGCACGATGCTGAAGGCCTCGGGCCTTTTTTTCATTACACCAAAAAAGAACCGCATCACGCGATCGGCGCCATGGATCGGCTTGAGCGCCGCGATCGCCTTGCCGCCGCCGTCTGAGTAGAGTGTGACATTCTCGGCGAGGCAGGCGATCAGCGCCTGCGGGTCTGCCGCCGAGATTGCGGCATTGAAGGCGGCCGACAGGCGCGCATGTTCGCGCGCGCTGGTGTCGAAACGGGGATGTGTGTCATGGACCCGGCGACGGGCGCGACTGACCGTCTGCCGGCAGGCTGCTTCCGATTTGCCGAGCAGCGCAGCCAGTTCGCCATAGTCATAGTCGAAAGCGTCATGCAGCAGGAAGGCCGCCCGCTCTTCCGGGGCGAGCCGCTCGAGAAGATGCAGCAGTGCCATCGATATGTCGTCTGCCAGCAAGAGCCGTTCTTCAGGTGTGGGGTCGGTTTCCTGGGCGGCGGTGACGATGGGTTCGGGAAGCCATGAGCCGACATAGGTTTCTCGGCGCGCACGGGCGGCGCGCAGCTGGTCTATGGCGAGCCGTGCGACGGTCGTCACCAGCCAGGCCTCCGGATTGCGGATCGCGGAAATGTCCGACCGGCGCCAGCGGAACCAGGCGTCCTGCACGGTGTCCTCGGCGTCGCTTACCGAGCCGAGGATGCGGTAAGCGACCGAAAAGGCGCGGGCGCGGTGGTTTTCGAATACCGCGTCGCTCTCCGTCGAATTCGTCCCCGCAGTCACGCCGTCGCCTCCCTTGGCCGCGCGTCGGCGATTTCGTCTCCAATGACGACGCGCTGGCAGGTTCGAGCATAACCCAAGGCGCGCTTCATTGCCGGATAGGCCCGCACGGTTGCAATCTCCAGCGCCAGTTCGGCAAGGCCGGCCTTGCCCCAGTTGCGCTCGATCATGGGCCGAAGTTCCTCGGCGCGGAAGTCACCCGTCGCGACCGCATGGGCGAAGTCATAAGCCAGCCTGTTTTCTTCGCTGAGCGATGCCGTGTCGCCGGTTGCGGCGGCGCGGATCACGGCGGGCGCGATGCCTTGCGCGAGCGCGAGGTTGACGCCGATCTGGACGCAAGGCCCGCAATCCTCGGCACGCAGCGCGGCAAGGCCCGCGACGCAATAGACTTCCGGCGGTAGCGTCTTTACATAGCGGGTCGACGTCGTGGAAATCACGAAGCGCCAGAAGGCGCCGGGCGAACCGGCATGGAGGTCACGTGCATAGTCTGCACTCGATCCGGTCATCCGTTCCTGTGCGTCGATGAGGCGGCGGGCAAGAAATCCGAACATGTTCGTCTCCTTTGTTGTGGGTTCAACTGCGGACGGGCAGGCACCACCACATCAGCGATGCGCCCACCAGGACCGGCAGAAAGACGCCCGGCATGTCCATCAGGATGTGTTCGGCCGGAAGGCGCGTGGCCGCGATGTCCCAGATGTGCAAGATTGCATGGAGGCCGAGGAACAGCGTGCCGGCGCCGATCAGCGCCACCGCATGGGCGGTCCAGCGGATTGCCGCGAAGGCCAGCAGTGCAAGCGTCAGATAGGCCATGCCGATATCGCGGACGAAATGCGGATTGTAGGGGCCGGTATTGGCCACGCCATCGACGCCGGCATACCAGCCGGCGGGATCGGCCAGCATCCAGAGGGCGTTGCCGAGCCAGAGTGTGCCCCAGAGGCCGAGCGCGACGGCTTTGGGGAGACGCAGGGTCGGGTGTCGGCTCGCGCGGGTGTTCATGGCTGTGCTCCGGAGTGTGGCGTTTCGTCCTCAAGACGCGGCAGCGGCCGGAGTTGTGACAGCTGTACGCGGGGAAGGCCGCGAGCCGCAGGATTCCGCCATTTACCCTTATGGGACAGCGCGGTTGACAAGGGCGCGGGCGCGGGCCAGTGTGCCGCGCACTTGCGAAAAAGCGGGCCCGCGGCCGGGCCTTCCCGGCATGTTGCCGGGTTCGCGGGCGGGCGGGAGTTGCCGGAGCGCGATGCACACCTACCTCGACTTCGAGAAACCGATTGCGGAACTGGAAGGCAAGGTGCAGGAGCTGAAGCTCCTTGCGCATGATGATCCGTCCGTCAGCATTTCCGACGAAGTGGCCAAGCTCGAACAGAAGTCGGCTCAGCTCCTGCGCGACATCTATGCGGCGCTGACCCCTTGGCAAAAGGTGCAGGTCGCCCGGCATCCGGCACGACCGCATTTTCTCGACTATATCGAGCGCCTGGTCGAAGATTTCACGCCGCTCGCTGGCGACAGGCTCTATGGCGAAGATGCGGCGATCGTCGGTGGGCTGGGGCGCTTTCGCGGCCGATCGGTCATGTTCATCGGACATGAAAAGGGATCGGACACGCAGAGCCGCATGAAGCGGAATTTCGGCATGGGGCGTCCGGAGGGTTACCGCAAGGCGATCCGGCTGATGACGACGGCCGAGCGGTTCGGTATTCCGGTGGTGACGCTGGTCGACACCTCGGGCGCCTATCCGGGCATGGACAGCGAGGAGCGCGGCGTCGCCGAGGCGATTGCGCGTTCGACCGACCGCTGCCTGTCGCTGGGCGTTCCGCTGGTTTCGGTCATTATCGGCGAAGGCGGTTCGGGTGGCGCCGTGGCGTTGGCCACGGCCAATCGCGTTCTGATGCTCGAACATTCCGTTTACAGCGTGATCTCACCCGAAGGTGCGGCCTCGATCCTCTGGCGCAGTTCCGACAAGTCGAAGGATGCGGCGACGGCGATGAAGATCACGGCGCAGAATCTTCACGAACTCGGCGTCATCGACCGGGTCTTGCCGGAGCCTGTGGGCGGCGCGCATCGCGAGCGCAACCAGACGATCAAGGAAACGGGTGACGCCATTGCCGAGGAGTTGCGCGGCCTCGAAAAGCTCGACGCCGATTCGCTCCGGCGCGTCAGGCGGGAAAAGTTTCTCGCAATGGGACGGCTGGGACTGTCCTGATTTCCGGTTGGCGCTGCGGGGCTAGCCGATATCCATTTCGGCGAAGGCCGTGCGGACGTCGTCGGCAAAGAGCTCCGGCTCTTCCATGGCCGCAAAGTGACCTCCCCTGTCCATGATCTTCCAGCGGACGATGTTGTAGCTGCGCTCTGCCCAGCTGCGCGGCGTATCCGGCAGCACGTCGATGGGATACTCGGAATAGGCGGTCGGCACCGTCACCTTTTCCCCCGGCTTCAGCGCGGCCGAACCTTCGGCGGGCCCTGCCTTGTAGAGCGTGTTGGCCGAATTGATCGTTCCGGTGAACCAGTAGATCGAGAACTGGGTCAGGATGTCGTCGAAGGGGAAGCGCGCTATCATGCCGTCCATCGTCGTGCGCTTGTCGGTGTCGCCGAGACGGTAGTACTTGTCGGCCAGCCAGCCGGCGAGGCCGGCCGGACTGTCGGTCAGACCGAAAGCCAGCGCCATCGGCTTGGTCGACTGGATCGAACGATAGCCTTCCTCCTGACGCCACCATTTCTGCATCTCGGCGATCCAGCGGCCCTCTTCCTCGCTGACCGGCGGCTGGCTTTCGTGTTTCAGCGTCGGCCGGAGCGGCAGCATGGTCAGGTGAATGCCGAGCAGCGCGTCGGCATGCTGCAGCGCCAGCCGTGAGGTCACGAAGCTGCCCCAATCGCCGGCCTGTGCCGCATAGCGATCGTATCCGAGCACTTCGGTCATCAGACGGTGCCAGAGATCGGCGATGGCGGCGGGGCCGATCGGCTTTCGCGGCAATGAGGAAAAGCCGTAGCCGATCAGCGAGGGTACGACGACGTCGAAGGCGGGGCCTTCGCGCCCATATTTCTCGGGATGGGCCAGTGGATCGACCACGTCGAGGAATTCGCGGAAGGTCGAGGGCCAGCCATGCGTCAGGACCAGCGGGATCGCGTTGTCGCCGGAGCCGCGTTCATAGAGGAAGTGGATCGTGTGATCTTCATCGTCGGCGTCGGTGAGTGTCGTCAGGAATTGCGGAAAGCGGTTGAGGTTCTCCTCCGCCTTCCGCCAATCGAAATCGTCGCGCCAGTATTCGATGAGACGTTCCATGTAGGCGAGGTTCGTTCCGTATTCCCAACTTTCGTTGCCGAGCGGTTCGTTCGGGAAGCGTGTGGCGCGCAGGCGCCGCTTGAGGTCGGTGACTTCCGCCTCGGAAATGCGAATCGTGAAGGGATCGGCCGGCACAATGCGATGGGTCATGGAACTTTTCAGCCTTTGATCTTCTTCACGAAGTTCATCACTTCATCGGCAAAGAGACGGCCTGTCTCCCAGGCGGCGAAGTGGCCGCCGCGGTCAAGCTCGGACCAGTGCACGATGTTGAAGCCCTTTTCCATGTAGCTGCGCGGCCCGATGCAATAGGCCTGCGCCTCCTGTGGGAACTTCGCCATACCGGTCGGTACCTCCACCCTTGTTCCGGGGGCCATGCTGGTGCCGCCTTCCTCCATCATGCCACGATAGAACCAGATTGCCGTGTTGAAGCTACGGGTCACGAGATAGATCATGATGCCCGTCAGCATGGCATCTTTGGAAAATGCATTTTCCAGATGGCCCGGCACCTCGCCATGCCGACGGTCGGACCATGAATGGAACTTCTCGACAATCCATGCCGTTGCGCCCACGGGACTGTCCATCATCGCATAGGAAAGCGTTTGCGGTTTCGTCATCTGAATCTGGAGATAGGCTCCGTCGAAAGCGAAGGCGGCGGCCGCTGCATCGGTCCAGGCCACTTCTTCCTCCGTCTCCGGCAGTGCGGGCGGGCGCAGCCCGTTCATGTTGACGTGGATCGCCTTGCAGCCGCCCTTCTTGTCCACGCCATGCTCATAGCCAAGCCAGCCGGTGACAACCGAGCCCCAGTCGCCGCCTTGCGCGATGTAGGTTTCGTAGCCGAGCACCTCCCGCATCAACTTGTCCCAGAGCGCGGCGGTGGCACGCGGGCCCATCGGCTTTTTGGGCTTGCCCGAGAAGCCATAGCCCGGCAGCGAGGGAATGACGAGGTTGATCCCGTCTTCCGCCTTGCCGCCGAATTTCTCCGGGTGAGCCAGAGTTTCGATCGCGTCGTAGAACTCGAAGACGGAACCCGGCCAGCCATGGGTGAGCAGTAACGTTTCAGGGTTGGCGCCCGAGCCTTTGACGTGGATGAAATGGACTGTCAGCCCGTCCACTTCCGCGAGGAACTGCGGGACGGCATTTAGCTTCGCCTCCGCCGCACGCCAGTCGAAACTCTCCGTCCAGTAGCCGCAAAGTTCACGCATGTAGTCCATGTCCGTGCCATAGGCCCAGCGGTCGCCGTCTGGCGCGATCTCGGGCATCTCGTGCCATTCATAGGCGCGGACCTCTTTCAGGATTGTGTCGATCTTTTCCTGCGGAATGTCGACGGTGAAGGGTGTGGGCGATGACATGGGGCGTGGCCTCCTCGGCGGGTCGTTTCTGTTTGATCGGATTATGGCAGGGGTGCGCCTGCCCGCAAGCGATTGCCGGGAGCGGCAGACAAACGTAATGTGACCGCTCGGAAATGTGGAGGGGGACCCGGGGAATGGCCGATATTGCACCGACAGGTCAGGCGGCGCCGGCCGCCTTCTCACCGGCCTACAGGCGCTATGCGCTGTTCGTGCTCGTGCTCGGCTACACGTCGAGCCATGTCGACCGCAATATTGTCGGCATTCTCGTCGAGCCGATCAAACGCGACCTGCTTCTTTCCGACACGCAGATCGGTTTCCTGTCGGGCATCGCCTTCGCGGTGTTTTATGCGACGCTGGGCATCCCGATCGCGCTCTGGGCCGATCGCGGCAACCGGCGCAACATCATTGCCTATGCGATCGCGATCTGGAGCGGCATGACGGCGCTTTGCGGTCTGGCGCAGAATTTCGTGCAGATGGCCGCGGCGCGTATCGGCGTCGGTATCGGCGAGGCCGGTTCGACGCCGCCCTCCCATTCGATGATCGCCGACATGTATCCGCCCGAAGAGCGCGCCAGCGCCATGGCGATCTACTCTCTGGGTGTCTATTTCGGCGTGATGATCGGCTTTCTGGTCGGCGGCTGGGTTGCCGAGTGGTACGGCTGGCGTGCGGCCTTCTTCGTGGTGGGCCTGCCGGGTCTGGTGCTGGCGCTGATCGTGCGCTACACGCTGGTCGAGCCGCCGCGAGGCCATGCCGACGGCATGGCACCGGCCAAGGTCGAGATCGCCGATTTCCGGGCGGCTCGCGCCGTCGTCAGGGACGGTTTTGCGCATCTCTGGCGAACGGCGCCGACACGGCATGTGGTGGCAGGCGTCACGTTGACTTCGTTCGTCGGCTATGGCGGCGTCATCTGGGGCCCGGCCTTCCTGATCCGCACTCATGGCATGTCGATCGGGGAAGTCTCCTCGTTCCTCGCGCCGCTGGTCGGCATCGTTGGCGGGCTCGGGGCCTATATCGGCGGCCGGCTGACCGACCATCTCGCCAGGAAGGATGTGCGCTGGAACAGCTGGGTCGTCGCCTGGGCCAAGGTGGCGGTGGTTCCCTTCATCGTCGTCTTCTACCTGATCGACAACTGGCCTGCCTTCCATGCGTTCGGCTATCCGGTCTCGATCCTCTGGGTCGTCTATGTGCCGATCGCATTTCTCGGCGCCTTCTATCTGGGGCCAAGCTTCGCGATGATCCAGACGCTGACGCCTCCGGCCAAGCGTGCGCTGGCCTCGGCCGTGATGCTGTTCATCATCAACATCATCGGCCTCGGCTTCGGCCCGCAATTCGTCGGCATCCTGTCGGACGTGCTGTACTTCAGTTTCGATTTCGGCAATCAGTCGCTGCGCTGGGCGCTGTTCGGCACGGCGATGCTCAATCTCTGGGCGGCGGCCCACTACTTTCTTGCCGGTCATGCGCTGAAAGCTTCCGGTGAAGCGGGCATCCGGCCCTAGCGGCTTGCTGCCATTCAAATGGAAAGAGCCGCGCCCGTTTCCGGGCGCGGCTCTTTCGGTTTCGAAAGGCAACAGCTGGCGTCAGATCGCGCCGTGGCAGTGCTTGTATTTCTTGCCCGAACCGCAAGGGCAGGGCGCATTGCGCGATGTCTTGCCCCATGTCGCGGGATCGCCGGGGTTGAGCGCCACCCCCGGATCGTTGCGGACCGGGCGCTGCAGGGTTGCCGTGTCGCCGTCGCCCATTTCGTCCTCGCCGGTCGCCGGATCCATGTGATGCGCATGCATTTCGGGCAGCGGTGCATCCTCGATACGCGGCGCCTGCGCTTCGGTCACGAATTGGGCGACCGCTAGTTGCCGTGTCACGTCCTCGCGCAGGCGGCGCAGCAGGCTTTCGAACAGCTCGAAGGCCTCCGACTTGTACTCGTTCAGCGGATCGCGCTGGCCGTAGCCACGCAGGCCCACGGCCTGGCGCAGATGGTCCAGCATCATCAGATGCTCGCGCCAGTGCATGTCGAGCGTCTGCAACAGCACGGCCTTTTCGACCTGACGCATCAGGTCGGGTCCGATCTGCGCGGACTTGGCCGCCATGTGGCGGTCGGTCGCCGCATAAAGGCGCTCGCGGATTTCCTCCTCCGCAATGCCTTCTTCCTCGGCCCAGCCTTCCACCGGGAGATCGAGGCCGAGCGTCTTCTCGACTTCAGCCTTCAGGCCCACCATGTCCCATTGTTCGGCATAGGCCTTTTCCGGCACATGCAGCGCGACCATGTCGTCGATGACCTGGCGGCGCATGTCGCCGACGGTTTCGGATACGTCCTCGGCCTTCATCAGTTCGATGCGCTGCTCGAAAATCGCGCGGCGCTGATCGTTCATGACGTTGTCGAACTTCAGCAGGTTCTTGCGGATGTCGAAGTTGCGCGCCTCGACCTTCTGCTGCGCCTTTTCGAGCGCCTTGTTGATCCACGGATGGACGATCGCTTCGCCTTCCTGGAGCCCCAGTTTCTGCAGCATGCCGTCCATGCGGTCGGTGCCGAAAATGCGCATCAGGTCGTCTTCAAGCGACAGATAGAATTTCGAACGGCCCGGATCGCCCTGGCGGCCGGACCGGCCCCGCAGCTGATTGTCGATGCGGCGGCTTTCGTGCCGCTCGGTGCCGATGACATAGAGACCGCCGGCCGCGAGTGCGCGCTCTTTCTTCGCTGCGACGTCGGCCTTCACTTCCGCGATCTTGCGCGCGCGGGCGGCTTCATCTTCGATGCCGGCTGTTTCATCGGCGATGCGCATGTCGAGATTGCCGCCGAGCTGAATGTCGGTGCCGCGGCCGGCCATGTTGGTGGCGATTGTCACGCCGCCCGGCACGCCGGCTTGCGCGATGATGTGCGCTTCCTGTTCGTGATACCGTGCGTTGAGGACGTTGTGCTTGACCTTCTTCTGCTTCAGAAGCTCGGCCAGCCTCTCCGATTTCTCGATCGAGGTCGTGCCCACCAGGACCGGTTGTCCGCGTTTGGCGCAATCCTCGATCTGGAGAATGATGGCGTCGTACTTCTCGCGCGTCGAACGGTAGACCTCGTCGTCCTCGTCGACGCGGGCGACGGGCTGGTTGGTCGGAATCTCGAGCACTTCGAGATTGTAGATGTCGCCGAATTCCGAAGCTTCCGTCAGCGCCGTGCCGGTCATGCCGGACAGTCTCTTGTACATCCGGAAATAGTTCTGGAAGGTGATCGAGGCCAGCGTCTGGTTTTCGGGCTGGATCTGCACGCGCTCCTTGGCTTCGAGCGCCTGGTGCAATCCATCGGAATAGCGTCTGCCTTCCATCATGCGGCCGGTGAATTCGTCAATGATGATCACCTTGCCGGCCTTGACGATGTAGTCCTTGTCCTTCTGGAACAGCTTGTTGGCACGCAATGCATTGTTGACGTGATGGACGATCGTGATGTTCTCGATGTCGTAGAGATTGCCCTCGGTCAGAATGTTGCGGGCACGCAGCAGTTCCTCGACATGCTCATTGCCGTCATCGGTGAGATTGACGGTACGCGCCTTCTCGTCCATCTCGTAATCTGTCTCGGCAATATCCGGAATGATCTCGTCGATCGAGAGATAGAGATCGGACTTGTCGTCGAGCGGGCCGGAAATGATCAGAGGCGTGCGGGCTTCGTCGATCAGGATCGAGTCGACTTCGTCGACGATCGCGAAATGATGTCCGCGCTGCACCATCGAGGCGAGCTGGTATTTCATGTTGTCGCGCAGATAGTCGAAGCCGTATTCGTTGTTGGTGCCGTAGGTGATGTCGGCGGCATAGGCTTCGCGACGCTGGTTGTCGTCGAGGCCGTGCATGATCACGCCGACATTGAGGCCGAGGAAACGATAGATCTCGCCCATCCATTCGGCGTCGCGCTTGGCCAGGTAATCGTTGACGGTGACCAGGTGGACACCCTTGCCCGGCAACGCGTTCAGATAGGCCGCAAGGGTCGAGACCAGCGTCTTGCCTTCGCCGGTCTTCATCTCCGAGATGTTGCCTTCGTGAAGCACCATGCCGCCGATCAGCTGCACGTCGTAGTGCCGCTGGCCCAGCGTGCGCTTGGCAGCCTCGCGCACCGTCGCAAAGGCCTCCGGCAGGAGGTCGTCCAGTGCCGCGCCCGCCTCGAGGCGGGCCCGGAATTCGGCCGTCTTGCCGCGCAGGGCTGCGTCGTCCAGTTGAGCCAGTTCCGGCTCGAGGGCGTTGATCGCCTCGACCCGGGCCTTGTAAGCCTTGATCCTTCGGTCGTTGGATGAGCCGAAAAGACGCTTGGCGAACGCGCCAAAGCTTGCCATCAGGTCAAAATCCTCTATGCGGTGCGCTCCCGATGTAAGGGGGCGCCGATGCCTTGTCAATGAAACCGGGCCCGGCGGGCCGGCTCGTGAAGGGCGGAAAGCGGCGGATTTTCTTTAATTTACTGTAATGGGCCGGTGCTTGTGCGACCCGGATGGCGGGCCCATGATGGCGCGCCAAAATTCCGCCTCGAAAGCGCGGCCTATTTCAACTGGCGGTCGGCGACAGACCGGCCGGCAGCCGCAACCGGCCCCCGAGACGGGGCCCCGGATCACGTTACAGGAAGGTTCCCCGATGTTCTTTTTGCGCCGTCTGACCGCTCTTGCGCTGGCCCTCCCGCTTGCCGTCCCGTTTCTTGCCGGTGGGTTTGTCGCGCCGGCCCAGGCCCAGGATGATGGACAGGACGCTGTCATTGTGACGGTTCAGGGGACGCCGATCCGCTATTCGGACGTGGCCATGGCGGATGAAGAGATGGGCGCGGCGCTGGCGCGGCTCGAACCCGAGATGCGATTCCAGTATCTGCTCGGCATGCTGATCGACCGGCGCGTCGTGGCCGAGGCCGCGCGGGCCGCCCAGGTCGAGGACCACCCCGAAGTCCAGCGCCGCCGCGCCTATTTCGGCGAAAAGGCGTTGCGCGACTTCTATTGGTCGCAACTGATGCAGGACAAGGTCTCCGACGCGGCGGTCGCAGCCTGGTACGAGACCAACATCGCCAAGGCGCCGGCCGAAAAGGAGGCGAATGCGCGGCACATCCTGGTGCAGAGCAGGGCGGAAGCCGACAAGATCGCGGCCGAGATCGCGGGCGGTCTGAGCTTCGACGATGCGGTTACCCGCTATGGCGGCGGTGCCGGCACGCCCGAAGACAGCGATCTCGGCTGGTTCCGTCGCGAGGAGATGGTGCCGGCATTCGGCGATGCGGTGTTTGCGCTGCAGCCCGGCGAGATCTCGCCGCCGGTTCAGACCGATTTCGGCTGGCACATTATCCAGCTTGCCGATACGCGCGCACTGCCGAAGCCAAGTCTCGAGGAGGCGCATGAGGACATTGTCCGCGCGATCGTGCGCGCGGAAGGACAAAAGCTCATGGAGAAAATGCGTGCCGATGCGAAGATAGACGTGGTCGGCGTCGAATCGGCGCCGTCTGGCGGGCGGCCGCAGATCGTGCCGCAGGCGCAATAAGGGCGGAATCGGATTTCAGTTTCGGGGCAGAGGCGGTCATGGCGGTCAAGAAGAGTGCGCGCGCGAGCGTTCGGGCATCGGCAAAGCCGAAGCGCAAGGTCAGCGGCAAGGCGAAGAGCAAGCCCAAGGCCAAGGCGGGCCCGCGCAGCAAGGCCAGGCAGCCGCGGGCGCAACGCAAGCTGGCGCGGCCGCAAAAGCCGGTAAAGCCCAAGACCCGGGCGAAAAAGAAGCCGGCCGCGAAGGTCTCCCCGCTGGCGCCGCAAAGCTTTCCCGAATTGCCGGCGGTCGGCGGCGTCACGCTGGGCGTCGCGGCGGCCGGCATCAAATACAAGGGACGTACCGATCTGCTGGTCGCAAGGATGATCGAGGGAACGCAGGCGGCCGGCATTTTCACGACTTCGAAAACGGCATCCGCGCCTGTCGACTGGTGCCGTGCCAATCTCGCCGATGGCGGCGAGGGCCGCATGCTGATTGTCAATTCGGGCAATTCCAATGCCTTCACGGGAAAGGCCGGTATCGCCACCGTCAAGGCAACCGCCTCGGCAGCGGCCGCAGCCGGCAATTGCCGGCAGCGCGATGTCTTCATCGCGTCGACCGGTGTCATCGGTCAGCCGATGGATCCGGCGCCGCTTGTCGCAGGTATCGCGACGGCGCTTGCCGGCGCAGCGCCCGATCGTTGGGACGAGGCGGCGCGGGCCATCATGACCACCGACACCTATCCCAAGCTGGCGACGCGGCGGGTCC
Organism: uncultured Parvibaculum sp.; assembly: GCF_963975745.1. NCBI lineage: Bacteria > Pseudomonadati > Pseudomonadota > Alphaproteobacteria > Hyphomicrobiales > Parvibaculaceae > Parvibaculum > uncultured Parvibaculum sp. The sequence goes on from NZ_CAXBIB010000003.1 coordinate 214,579, forward strand.
GGATCGGCGGGGCCGAGGTCACGATCAACGGTATCGCCAAGGGCTCGGGCATGATCGCTCCCGATCTTGCCACCATGCTGGCCTTCATTTTCACAGATGCGGCCATTCCGTCGAAGATTCTGCAGACGCTGCTGATGCTCGGCGCGCGGGAAAGCTTCAATGCCATCACGGTCGACAGCGACACCTCTACCAGCGACACCGTCATGGCGTTCGCAACCGGAGCGGCGATGGCGGACGAAACGCCGATCACGCGGGCAGGCGATCCGCGGCTGCGCGAATTCCGCCAGGCGTTCGATGAGTTGATGCTCGATCTCGCGCATCAGGTGGTCAAGGACGGCGAAGGCGCGACCAAGTTCGTGCGCATCGCCGTGTCCGGCGCGCAGAGCCATCAGGCCGCGCGGCGGATCGCCATGGCGATCGGCAATTCGCCGCTGGTCAAGACCGCGATTGCCGGCGAGGACGCCAATTGGGGGCGTATTGTCATGGCCGTCGGCAAGTCCGGCGAGGCGGCGGATCGCGATCGGCTGGCGATCCGGATCGGCGGCATCGACGTGGCCCGCAGCGGCATGGCGGTGCGCGGCTATGACGAGGCGCCCGTTGCCCGGCACATGAAGGGGCGCGAAATCGATATCGAAGTCGATGTCGGGGTCGGCAAGTCGTCGGCGGTCGTGTGGACCTGCGATCTCACCTACGAATATATCCGCATCAATGCCGACTACCGGAGCTGAACGCGGTCGGCGTAACCCCAATTTAACCAAGGCACACGGTGCGGGCGGTCTTGATACCCGGCCGGCCACCAATCGTTAACCCGACAGGAACAGCATGGCCGATGAGCGCGAAAGCAGGACAGGGGAGCCGAGGCGGCTCCTGCTTGTTGCGGCTTGCGCGCTTGTCGATGCCGATGGGCGGGTGCTGATTGCCCGCCGTCCCGAAGGCAAGCCGCTTGCGGGTCTTTGGGAATTTCCGGGTGGCAAGGTGGAGCCGGGCGAATTGCCCGAAGACACGCTGATCCGGGAACTTCATGAGGAACTCGGTATCGATGTTACCAGGGCCTGTCTCGCACCGCTGACCTTTGCGAGCCATGCCTATGAGGAATTCCATCTCCTGATGCCGCTTTATGTCTGCCGGCGCTGGGAGGGTCAGGTCCGGTCCTGCGAGGGCCAGGCGCTCGAATGGGTCAGGCCTGCCGGTCTGCGGGCCTATCCGATGCCGCCGGCGGACGAGCCGCTGGTGGCCGTGTTGCGCGATTTGCTGTGAGGGCGTGCCTGCGTTCCTCATCGCGATCGATGAGGAGGGACGAGGGCGATGATGGGCAAGCTCAGAAGCCGGTTGATGTCGTTTGCGGCTGATGAAGGCGGTGCGACCGCCATCGAATATGGGTTGATCGCAGCCGGCCTGTCGATTGTGATCGCGATCGCTGTCGGGATTGCCGGCGAAGCGCTCAACACGGCGCTGTTCGGCAAGATCGCCGAGGCCGTCGGCCTCTAGGATACCGCTTCAACCGTCCCGACCGGTCTTCTCGCCGGCCTTGCGTTCTTCGGAGCCCAGCGCGTCGGCAAGCCGCGTCGCGGCGCTGCCGGGTTGCAGCGGCTGTTGCTGGCTCTGGTGCGGTGCCCAGCCGGTTGCCGTGACGATCTCGAAAGTGGCCGGCACACGGTCATCCGGCAGTCCGAACCTCTCACGATAGATTTCGACCGCGCGCAGCAATGTCGCACGGCGCAGCGGCGTCCGGCGGCGCTCGCTGAGTGCGTTGCTCTCGCCCATGCCGCGAAGCTCGGCCATCAGACGAAGCGGATCGGCATAGCGGACCGTCACGCGGTCGGCATCGACGACGGGCAGGGCGAAGCCCGCGCGCTGCATCAGGCTGCCGATGTCGCGGATATCGGCAAAGGGCGAAACCCGGGGACTGAGGCCGCCTTCGCATTCGATCTCGGCCTGAGCCAGTGACTGCCGCAATTCGGTCAGCGTTTCACCCCCGAACAGGGCTGCCATGAAAAGCCCGTCGGCTTTCAGGGCGCGGCGGATCTGGATCAGCGCACCGGGCAGGTCGTTGACCCAGTGCAGCGACAGGATGCTGGTCACGAGATCGAGGCTCCCGTCGCGAAAGGGGAGTGCCTCCTCGTCGGCCGCCACGCGCTGGCCCGGCGCATGGGCCAGCATGGCGGGCGCAATATCGGCCGAGACGATGAACGCCGGCCGCTTGATGCCGGGTTCGGCGGTGGCGGTCGCGAGCGCCCCCCGGTGGCAGCCAAGATCGAGCGCCAGGGCGAAGTCGCGATTGATGCCGGCCAGGCGCTCGGCAATGTCAGTGGCCGCGCGCTGAACCAGAAAATCATGCTCTGCAAAGCCGGCCGCCGCCCGCGCGCGGTGGCGGGCATGGGTCGTGCGGTCGAAAATGCGCATGGCGGCAGGGGCTGACATGGCGCGCATCATGGTGGGCCCTGCCGTGGCCCGCAAGGCCCGCGCCATGTTAGTCTGGCAGAGGATCGGGGGCGGCATGGGGATTGCGGCGGACATTTCTGAGAGCTGGTCGGCCGGTTGGCGGCACGCCTTGCGGTTTGCCGACATCGCCTTGCCGCCACTCTGTCTCGGCTGTGGACGCGGCGTCGATGCACATGGTGCCTTGTGCGGCCGCTGCTGGAGCGAGGCCGAGTTCATCGAGCGGCCCTTCTGCGCGGTGACCGGCCTGCCCTTCGCCTTCGATACCGGCCCGGAGACGGTCAGCGCGGTAGCGCTTGCGCAGCCGCCTGCTTATGCGCGGGCGCGGGCCGTGATGCGCTACAACGACCGCAGCGCCGCCTTGCTCCACCGCTTCAAATATGGCGACCGGATGGAAGCCGGGCCCGCCCTTGCGCGCTGGCTGGCGCGCAGCGGTGCCGAATTGCTGGCCGATGCCGATCTCCTTGTGCCGGTGCCGTTGCACAAGCGGCGTCTGTTTTCGCGGCGGTTCAATCAGTCCGCGGAGCTTTCGCGGCGGCTGGCGGCGCTGACCGGGCTGGCGCACCGGCCCGACCTGCTGCAGCGGGTCCGGGCCACCCGGCCGCAAGTCGGCCTGACCGCCGATGCCAGGCGGCGCAACGTGGCCGGCGCTTTCCGGCTTGCCGCCGGGGCGGCGGCGTTTGTCGATGGCCGCAAGGTGGTGCTGGTCGATGATGTGATGACCACCGGCGCGACGGCGGAGGCCTGTGCGCGGGCGCTGAAGCGCGGCGGGGCGGCCGAAGTGGCGGTGCTCTGCGTGGCCCGGGTTGTTCCGGGCGGGGGCATATCTATATGATATATAGTTACTTTTCGGGCCGCGCGGTTGCCGGCCCCGTTTCCGGAGTGCCGCGATGGCCGATGTGACCATCTACACCACGATGATGTGCCCCTATTGCTACCGGGCCAAGGAACTGCTCGGGCGCAAGGGCGTTGCCTTCACCGAAATCGATGTCGGCATGGATGTCGACAAGCGCCGCGAAATGATGGCCCGCGCGCATGGCCGGCATACCGTGCCGCAGATCTTCATCGGCGATGCGCATATCGGCGGTTGCGACGATCTCTGGGCGCTCGACGCGGCCGGCAAGCTCGACGCTCTGCTGGCGGCCTGAAACCATGACCGCTGCCGGAAAGTTCACCGCTGCCTGCATCCAGATGCGTGCCGGGCGTGACGTTGCCGCCAACATCGCCGACGTGTCGGCGCTGATCGAAGAGGCCGCCGGCAAGGGCGCCGATTTCGTCATGACGCCGGAAATGACCTCGCTGCTCGAGACGAAGAGCGCGGCGTTGTTTGCCAATGCGCATGAGGAAAGGGACGATGCGGCACTCACCACGCTGCGGGCGCTGGCGGCGCAGAAGAAGATCTGGCTGCTGATCGGCTCGCTGCCGGTGAGATTCTCGGACACAAAGCTCGTCAACCGCTCGTTTCTGATCGCGCCCGACGGCGTCGTGGCGGCGCGCTACGACAAGATTCACATGTTCGATGTCGATCTCGCCGGCGGCGAAAGCTATCGCGAGAGCCGGCAATTCGAGCCCGGCAAGCAGGCGGTTCTGGCCGACCTGCCCTGGGGGCGTCTCGGCCTGAGCATCTGCTACGATCTGCGTTTCCCGCATCTTTACCGGGCGCTGGCCAAGGCGGGCGCCGATTTCCTGACCGTGCCGGCCGCCTTCACGCGCCAGACCGGGGCGGCGCATTGGCACACGCTGCTGACGGCGCGGGCGATCGAGACCGGCTGCTACGTGTTCGCGCCGGCGCAGGGCGGCAGACATGCCTGCGGCCGCGAGACCTTCGGCCACAGTCTCGTCGTTGCCCCCTGGGGCGAGATCGTTGCCGAGGCCGCACATGACGAACCCTGCGTGCTGATCGCCGAAATCGACGGGGGCCGCGTCGCCGAAGCGCGGCGCCGCGTGCCGAGCCTCGGTCACGATCGCGCCTTTGCGCTGCCGGTCGTCGCGACGGCGGGGCCGGTGTCATGATCCGCTATGCGCTGCTGTGTGAGCACGAGCATCCTTTCGACGGCTGGTTTCCATCGTCTGCCGGTTTCGAGGCGCAGGCGGCATCGGGCGACCTCGTCTGCCCGGTCTGCGGCAGCCGCGAGGTGCGCAAGGCGCTGATGGCGCCGCAGCTGGGCCGTGGCACCAGGAAGGGCGCTCCGGCGGCCGCGCCGGCCGCCCTGCCCGATGCGGCACAGAAGCTCGGCATGATGATGCTGGCGCTGCGGAAGCATGTCGAAGAGAATTGCGACTATGTCGGCGACCGCTTCGCCGAGGAAGCGCGCCGCATCCATTACGGCGAAACCGATCACCGCGACATCTATGGCGAGACGACGCCGGAAGAGGCGCGCGAACTGATCGAGGAGGGTGTCGAGGTGGCGCCGCTGCCGATCGTGCCGCCGGCCCGCGCCAACTAACGCGCCGGTTTTTCCGCGACCACCATGTAATTGACATCGGTGTCGCGCGACAGCGACCAGCGGTCGAAGAGCGGATTGTAGCTGACGCCGGACATCTCGCGGATATCGAGCCCGGCGCCGGTCAGGCCGGCTTCCATTTCGGCCGGCGTCACGAATTTCTTCCAGTCATGCGTGCCGCGCGGCAGCCAGCCGAGAATGTATTCGGCGCCGATAATCGCCAGCGCATGCGCCTTCAGCGTGCGGTTGAGCGTGGCGACGAACATCAGCCCGCCCGGCTTCACCATCCGTCCGCAATCCTGCAGAAACCGGTCGCGATCGGCGACATGCTCGATCACTTCCATATTGAGGATGACGTCGAAGCTTTCGCCGGCTTCGGCCAGCGCTTCGGCGGTCGTGCAGCGATAGTCGATCGCTAGCCCCTGCTCGGCGGCATGGACGCGGGCGGTCGCGATATTCCGTTCCGAGGCGTCGGCGGCCGTCACCTCGGCGCCGAGCCGGGCCATCGGTTCGGCCAGCAGGCCGCCGCCGCAGCCGATATCGAGCAGGCGCAGCCCCTCGAAGGGCCGGAGGCCGTGGGCCTCGCGGCCGAAGCGGGCGCACACATGATCGCGGATATAGCCCAGACGCACCGGGTTGAACTTGTGCAGCGGGCGGAACTTGCCCGCCGGGTCCCACCATTCGGCGGCCATGGCCGAAAAGCGGGCGATCTCGGCCGGATCGACGCTGCTCGGCGCCTGCTTCGGGGTCTTGTCTGCGGCCGGCTGGGCCATATGGCGGGTTCCCTTGCGTCGCTCTGGCATTTCGGCCCGTTTCCGCCGGTTGCGGGGGCGGGGCGGGGCTTGTATGTATGGCCGCGCCCGGCGGGCGCGGGGCATGGCCTTCATCTCGATATGATATAGGGCGTTGCGGCCGGATTGGTCCAGTGGACCCTCGGCGCCGGCCAACTAATGACAGCCGCCGAGCGGGATCGGCGGCGCTGAATTATGGAAGCGACAATGGCCAGACTGGTCATGAAATTCGGCGGTACCTCGGTGGCGGATATCGGGCGGATCCGTAATGTGGCGCAGCATGTCCGGCGCGAGACCGAGGCCGGCCACGAGGTCGCCGTCGTCGTCTCGGCAATGGCGGGCACCACCAACCAGCTCGTCGCCTGGGCGCGCGAGACGGCGCCTTTGCATGATGCGCGCGAATATGACGCGATCGTCGCCACCGGCGAGCAGGTGACGGTCGGCCTGCTGGCGATCGAACTGCAGCGCATCGGCATTCCGGCGCGCTCCTGGCTCGGCTGGCAGATTCCGATTCGCACCGACCATGCGCATGGCGCCGCGCGCATCCAGGAGATCGACGGCGCGCTGCTGATCGAACGTCTGGCGCGCAAGGAAGTGGCGGTCGTCGCCGGCTTCCAGGGTCTGGCGCCCGACAACCGAATCACCACGCTCGGCCGCGGCGGTTCCGATACCAGCGCGGTCGCCATCGCGGCCGCGATCCATGCCGACCGTTGCGACATCTATACCGATGTCGACGGCGTCTACACCACCGATCCGCGCATCGTTGCGAAGGCGCGAAAGCTTGATAAGATCAGTTACGAAGAAATGCTGGAGATGGCGTCGCTCGGCGCCAAGGTTCTCCAGACCCGCTCCGTCGAACTCGCCATGGTCCATCGCGTACGCCTTCAGGTCCGCTCGAGCTTCGATGCGCCCGATGCGGCGCAGGGCAATGGACCCGAGGCCACCGGACCGGGCACTCTTGTTTGCGACGAGGATGAAATCTTGGAACAGCAGGTCGTCAGCGGCATCGCCTATTCGAAAGACGAGGCCAAGGTCACGCTCGTCAAGGTCGAGGACAAGCCGGGCGTTGCCGCGAGCGTGTTCGGGCCGCTGGCGGATGCGGCCATCAATGTCGACATGATCATCCAGAACCTGTCCGACGACGGCCGCAGCACCGACATCACCTTCACCGTGCCGCAGGCCGAACTGACCCGCGCCGAGGACGTGATCCGCAAGGTGCAGGACCGCATCGGCTGCCAGGAGGTCCGGACCGACCTCAATGTCGTCAAGGTGTCGATCATCGGCATCGGCATGCGCAGCCATGCCGGCGTCGCCAAGACGATGTTCCAGACGCTGGCCGAAAAGGGCATCAACATCCTCGCGATCACCACGTCGGAGATCAAGGTCAGTGTGCTGATCTCGTCGGAATATACCGAGCTTGCCGTGCGCGCCCTGCACACGGCCTACGAGCTCGACGCCGGATAACGGAGGTCAGATCGTTGACGCGCTTTCGCCGCCCCCTCTGCAGCGAACGGGATCCGGACTGATGCCGGGCTCCGTCGGCGGTCCGCGCATTTTGCTCCGCCGGCTGCGCGAAGTCATGGCGGAGCCGGAGAGCGCGCAGAAGCGGCTCGACAAGATCGTCGTGCTGATCGCTTCCAACATGGTCGCCGAAGTCTGCTCGGTCTATCTGGTCAACCGGCAGCGCGAACTCGAACTCTCGGCCACCGAAGGCCTGAAGCCGTCGGCCGTCCACAATACGCGGCTGAAGATCGGCGAAGGCCTGATCGGTGACATTGCCGAGCATGCACGGCCGCTCAATCTCGCCGATGCGCAGTCGCATCCGGGTTTTGCCTACCGGCCGGAAACCGGCGAAGAAATCTACAAGTCGCTGATGGGCGTGCCGATCCTCAGGAGCGGCAAGGTCGTCGGCGTGCTGGCGGTGCAGAACCGCACCAAACGTCACTACACCGAGGAAGAGGTCGAGGCGCTGCAGACGGTCGCGATGGTGCTGGCCGAAGTCGTGGCCGCCGCCGAACTGGTCGACCCGCAGGCCTTCGAGTCGCCCGACCAGGCCCGCCAGATCCCGCACTACATCCAGGCGACAGCCTTCTGCGAGGGCATTGCGCTCGGCCATGCCGTGCTGCACGAGCCGCGCGTCCATGTCACCAAGCTGATCGCCGAAGACACCGACCTCGAACTGAAGCGGCTCGAACAGGCGGTCTATGCGCTCCGGGGCTCGATCGACGACATGCTGGAGACGGCCGATCTCAGCCATGCGGGCGAGCATCGCGAAGTGCTGCAGGCCTATCGCATGTTCGCCAACGACCGCGGCTGGCTGCAGCGCATGCTCGAGGCCGTGCGCACGGGTCTGACCGCCGAAGCTGCCGTCGAACGTGTGCAGAACGACACGCGGGCGCGGTTGCAGCGGGCGGCCGACCCTTACATCCGCGACCGGCTGCATGATTTCGACGATCTGGCCAACCGGCTGCTGCGCCAGCTGACCGGCGTCACGCTGGCCTCGCTGTCGGCCAATCTGCCCAATGACGCGATCATCATCGCCCGCAACATGGGCCCGGCCGAACTGCTCGACTACGACAAGACGCGGCTTCGGGGCCTCGTTCTCGAAGAAGGTGCGGCCAATGCGCATGTCTCGATCGTCGCGCGCGCCTTCGGCATCGCCACTGTCGGCCGCGCCGCCGACATTCTCGATCATGTCGAACCGGGCGATGCGATCATCGTGGACGGCGACACGGGCGAGGTCTATCTCCGGCCCTCGCAGGAGGTCATCGCTTCCTATTCGGAAAAGGCGCGCTTCCGGGCCCGCAAGCAGGAACAGTACAAGGCGATCCGGGGCGAGCCGGCGATCACGCTCGATGGCGAGCGCGTTTCGCTCTACGTCAATGCCGGTCTGCAGGTCGACCTGCCGCATCTGGAGGAATCGGGCGCCGAGGGCATCGGTCTCTTCCGCACCGAGCTCCAGTTCATGATCGCCTCGACGCTGCCCTCCCTGCGCGACCAGATCGAACTCTATGGTGCCGTGCTCGATGTCGCGGGCGACAATCCGGTCGTCTTCCGCACGCTCGATATCGGCGGCGACAAGATGTTGCCCTACATGAATTTCGCGGCGCTGAAGGAGGAGAATCCGGCGCTGGGCTGGCGCGCGATCCGCATCAGCCTCGACCGGCCGGGCCTGCTGCGCCACCAGGTCCGGGCGCTGCTGACGGCGGCCGCCGGCCGTTCGCTCCGGATCATGTTCCCGATGGTGGCCGAGGTGGCCGAGTTCCAGCGCGCCCGTGCCCTGGTCGACAAGGAGCTGACGCGGCTCGACAAGTTCGGCAAGCAAAGGCCGGCGCTGCTTGAAATCGGCACCATGCTCGAAGTCCCGTCGCTGGCCTGGCAGCTCGACACGTTGCTGCCGATGGTCGATTTCGTTTCGGTCGGTTCCAACGACCTGCTGCAGTTCCTGTTTGCCTCCGACCGGGGCAATGCCCGGGTGGCCTCGCGTTACGACTTTCTCAGCCCGGCCGTGCTGAGCTTCCTCAAGCACATCGTCGAGAAGTGTCGTGCCCATGACACCGCCCTGACGCTGTGCGGCGAGATGTCGGGCAAGCCGCTCGAGGCGATGGCGCTGCTGGGTCTTGGATTCCGCCGTATTTCGATGTCGCCGGCGGCGATCGGCCCGGTCAAGATGATGGTCCGCTCGCTCGATGCGGCCAGGCTGGCGGGCTTCATGGAGGGGCTTTACGACCTGCCGGACCGGTCGGTCCGCGAGCGGCTGGCCGATTTTGCTGCCAGTCATGGCGTGACCATCTGACAGGGGCGTTTCACCCTCCCGCCCTCCGTCGCCGCTTGAATCGAAAAATACGTGGCCGGAAAAGGGGTTTGGCGCAATCGGTGGTTGCAGTTTGTCAAGAGTTTTGTTCTATTCTAGGCGATCAGACGCATTGAGATTGATGTTGTCGGACCGGCTCGGGGGCTGGTGTGTATCGTTTTCAGACGCCGACGATCCTTCGCAGTGCCCTTTGACGAGAAACGCGGTTCGGGATGGCTCAGCTCGGGGAAAAAGAGCCCGTACAAATGAACAAGGTCACGATGCTGCCCACCGAAGACCGGTCGGACGCGCGCCGCAGGCTCCATCTGCGCGACATCACCAATGAATTGCCCGAGGCCGCCGACACGGTCGGCGCCGAATTGCGCAATGCGCGTCTGCGCCGCGGCGAGGATCTGCGCACGGTCGCGCAGTCGCTGCGCATCAGCCGTGCCCAGCTCGAGGCGATCGAGGAGGGCCGCAGCGAGGATCTCCCCGCCCGCGCCTATGCGATCGGTTTCGTTCGTTCCTATGCGGAATATCTCGGCCTCGACAGCCGCCATGTCGTCGAGCGCTACAAGGCCGAGCTTGATGCCGCAGCGGCGACGGCCGCCGATCTGAGTTTCCCCGATACGGCCGAAGAACGGCGTCTGCCGCGCGGCACTTTCCTGATCGTCCTGCTGGTCATCGCATCCGGTGCCTATGGCGGCTGGCTGCTTTCGAAATCGACCGACGAGATGATGAGCACCCGTGGGCCGGCCACGCTTGAGCCGCCTGCGGCCGCTGTTGCATCTTCCGCCGGCGCCGTTTCGCCGCGCGGCGACAGCGCCTCGGCCTCGACGCCGGCTGCCGGCGACGTGCCGGCGGTGCGGATGTCGGGCATCGCGCCGGCACCGTCTGCGAGTGCCGTTCTGGCGCCGCAAAGCGTCTATGAGCCGGCACCCTTCGCCAATGACGACATCGAGGCGGCGGCTGAAGACGCCGCAAACGAGGAAATGGCGCTGGCCGCGCTTTCCGAAGAGGTCTCGACCGAATTGCCGCCTCTGCCCGAGGGTACGCCGTTCGGCGCCGAGAATGTCGATGGCCGCGTCGTCGTGCGCGCCCGGCGCAACGGCGCCTGGATCCGGGTCGAGGATGCTGCCGGTCAGGTATTGATCGAACGCGTGCTGCAGGCCGGCGACAGCTATCGCGCGCCCGCGCAGCCCGGCGTCATTCTGGTCGCCCGCGATGCCAGTGCCTTCGAAATCATGGTCGATGGCCAGTCGCTCGGTCTTGCCGGCCCGCCCACCCTGGTCCTGACCGGCAAGTCGCTCTTTGCCGCCGATCTGCTGGCGGCGATGCCGAAGCCGGCGGTGGTCGATGCCCTGCCGGGTGACGCCGCGGCCGAAACGGCGGTCGAATAGGCCGTTTTCGCGGAATTGCCGCAATTCTGATATGAAATGCCCCGATGGGCAGGGCAGGCCGCCTTGCGCGTGCCTGCAGTAGCGTCCAGCAGACGGACGGAAGTGAAGCCATGAGCAGCATCAGACCCTGGCGCGACATTGCGCGTCGCAAGAGCCGGCAGATCCATGTGGGGTCGGTGCCGGTCGGCGGCGACGCGCCGATCACCGTCCAGACCATGACCAACACGCTGACCTCGGATGCGAAGGCGACGATCGAGCAGATTCGCCGGATCGAGGAGGCGGGCTGCGACATCGTGCGGGTCTCCTGTCCCGATGAGGCCTCGACCGCGGCGCTCGGCGAGATCGTCCGCGCCGCCCGGATTCCGATTGTCGCCGACATCCATTTCCACTACCGCCGTGCCATCGAGGCGGCAGAAGCGGGTGCGGCCTGTCTGCGGATCAATCCCGGCAATATCGGCTCGGAAGCCCGGGTGCGCGACGTCATCCAGGCGGCCAAGGATCATGGCTGCTCGATGCGCATCGGCGTCAATGCCGGCTCGCTCGAACGCGATCTTCTCGAAAAATACGGCGAGCCCTGCCCCGAGGCCATGGTCGAGAGCGCGCTCGATCATGCGCGCATCCTGCAGGATCACGATTTCCACGAATTCAAGATCAGCGTGAAGGCCTCCGATCCCTTTCTGACCGTTGCTGCCTATCAGCAACTCGCCGAGGCCATCGATTGTCCGCTCCATATCGGCGTCACCGAGGCCGGCGGGTTGATGACCGGCACGATCAAGTCCTCGATCGGTCTCGGCATGCTGCTCTGGGGCGGTATCGGCGACACGATCCGGGTTTCGCTCTCGGCCGATCCGGTCGAGGAGGTCAAGGTCGGCTTCGACATTCTGAAGTCGCTGGGTCTGCGTCATCGCGGCGTCACCATCATATCCTGCCCTTCCTGTGCGCGGCAGGGTTTCGACGTCATCGGCACGGTCCGGATTCTCGAAGAACGTCTCGCCCATATCGCGACGCCGATGACGCTTTCGGTGATCGGCTGCGTCGTCAACGGCCCGGGCGAAGCGACACAGACCGATATCGGCTTCACCGGCGGCGGCGCGGGTGCCGGCATGGTCTATCTTGCCGGCGTCACCGATCACAAGATCCGCAACGACGAGATCGTCGAACATCTGGTCGGCCTGGTGGAAGCCAAGGCCCTGGAAATCGAACATGCGCGCGCCGCCGAAGAGGCGGCCGAACCGCGCGCGCTGGCGGGCGATTAGCGAGGCCGGTTTCCGCGTCTTCCGCCGTTTTCAATCGCCAGCTTCCGGTCCGCCATGATTCCCGAAGAAAAACTCCAGAGCGTCATTGCCCGTTTCGAGGCCGTGCAGTCCGAAATGAATGCCGATGTGCCGCGCGAGCGCTATGTGGCGCTGTCGAAGGAATTTTCGGAACTGGCGCCGATCGCGGCCGCGATCGGCAAGCTCAATGCCGCCCAGCGCGAATATGAAGACGCCGAGGCGTTGTTGCGCGTGCGCGACATGGCCGAGATGGCGCGCGAGGAAATCGTCCGCCTCAACGAGGAATTGCCGCGCCTCGAACACGAACTGGAGTTGATGCTGCTGCCGAAGGATGCGGCCGACGAGCGCAATGTCATTCTGGAAGTGCGCGCGGGCACCGGTGGCGACGAGGCGGCGCTTTTTGCCGGCGATCTCTTCCGCATGTATGAGCGTTATGCGTCGCTGCAGGGCTGGAAGGTCGAGATCATCTCGGCGTCCGAAGGCGAAATGGGCGGCTACAAGGAAATCATCGCCGGCATTTCGGGGCGCGGTGTCTATGCGAAGCTGAAATTCGAATCGGGCGTCCATCGGGTCCAGCGCGTGCCGGTCACCGAGGGCGGCGGGCGCATCCACACATCGGCCGCCACGGTTGCGGTGCTGCCCGAGGCCGAGGAGGTCGATGTCGAGATCGACGAGAAGGATCTCCGCATCGACGTCTTCCGTGCATCGGGTGCCGGCGGCCAGCATGTCAACAAGACCGAAAGCGCCGTGCGCATCACCCATATCCCGACCGGCATCGTCGTCGCGCAGCAGGACGAGAAATCCCAGCACAAGAACAAGGCGCGCGCGATGCAGATCCTGCGGGCCCGCATCTACGATGCCGAGCGCGAGCGCATGGATCGCGAACGCGCCGCCCAGCGCAAGGGCCAGGTCGGCTCGGGCGATCGCTCGGAGCGCATCCGTACCTACAATTTTCCGCAGAGCCGCGTCACCGATCACCGCATCAATCTGACGCTGCACAAGCTCGACCAGATCGTTGCGGGCGACGCGCTCGACGAACTGATCTCGGCGCTGGTTGCCGAGGATCAGGCGGCGCGTCTGGCGGCGCTGGGTGACGAGGCGTGAACACGCGCGACCATGCCGCGCGCATGCTGGGCTGGCGGCTGCGTCAGGCCGGTCTTGCCACGCCCGAACTCGATGCCCGCCTGCTGGTGCGCGGGGTGACGGGCGCCAGCGAGATCGAGATGATCCGCGAGCCCGGCGCCTTCATCACCGAAGCGGAGGAGGCGCTGCTCGCCGATCATGAGCGGCGCCGTCTCGCCGGCGAACCGGTGTCGCGCATTCTGGGCACGCGCGAATTCTGGGGCCTCGATTTCGCGGTGACGCCTGCCGTACTCGATCCACGCCCCGACAGCGAAACGCTGGTGGCGGCTGCGCTCGACCTGTTGCGCGGCCATGAGGCGCCCCGCATCCTCGATCTCGGCACCGGGTCGGGTTGTCTGCTGCTGGCCGTTCTCCATGAACGCGCCGATGCGCGCGGCCTCGGGATCGACATTTCGCCGGCGGCGCTGGAAGTCGCGCAAGCCAATGCGTCGCGCCTCGGACTCGCCGGCCGCGCCAGCTTCATGGCGGGCGACTGGACGGCCGGTATCGAAGGCCCCTTCGATCTGGCGATGTCCAATCCGCCCTATATCGCCAGCGACGACATTGCCGCACTCGAGCGCGACGTCCGCGATCACGATCCACGCCTGGCGCTTGACGGCGGTGCCGACGGGCTCGACGCCTATCGTGTGCTGGCGCGCGCTCTACCGGTGGTGCTGGCGCCGTCCGGCCATGCGGTTATCGAACTTGGTGCCGGTCAGGCGGCGGCGGTGGCGGGCCTCTTTGCAGCGGCCGGATTCGGCGCGACACGCCTGGTTGCGGACCTTGCCGGCGTTCCGCGCGTCCTTGTCGCAGGGAAGAAGCACGAAAATCGGCAGAATGACTGAATATTTCCGGAAAGATCGCGGAAAAAATCGTTTGGAGTTCGGCGCCGCAGCGGCTAGGTTTCCTGCAGGGAAAATGGACCGGGCCGAAAACGCCGCGCTCCTCGAACCCCCTCCTCCGACATGAAGATCGTCTTCCGAGAAGAGGGATGCGCCCGGGACGGGAGTTCCGTCAGCCGGGCAGGGTTCCGAGGCGCTTGATGCGACCCCGGACAAGGCAATTGCCCGCATGTATCCGTCAAGGCTCAGGGGCTGGGCGAGGATACGGGGCCAGAACTTCTTAGCATCCAGACGGGCCGCGCCGGCAAGGCCGGAAGCCTGTGTGTGCTGGGGAAGTCCGCTCTGACAGGCGCGGGATTCGCAAGGCGGATCGCGGCCGGAGCGGCGGATGAGGCTTTGAACGAGATTCCGACGTAACAAGTAGCGAGAAATCAGATCATATGAGGCAAGGGCAAAACAACGCCAAGCGCTCGCGCGGACGTAGCGGACGCAGGCCGCAGCACTCGACCAATCGCGCCTATGACAGCAACGGGCCGGACGTCAAGATTCGCGGCAACGCAGCGCATGTCTGCGAGAAGTACCAGCAACTGGCACGCGATGCGATCTCGGCGGGCGACCGGGTGATGGCCGAAAACTACTTTCAGCACGCAGAGCATTATTACCGGCTTCTGATGGCCTCCCAGACCGGCCAGGAAGGCCAGGCCCGTCCGCAGAGCAATCTTGCCTATCGTCCGCCGGAGGACGAGGAGGAAGAGACCGATTTCACGGCCGACAATCAGGCCCAGCCGCGCCACCCCGGCCAGCCCTGGCACCAGCAGGGCGGTAACGCTCAGGGCGGTAGCCAGGTCAATGGTGGCCAGCGTCAGGACGACGAGGACGAAGGTGAGGATGACGACCGTCAGCCGAACCAGCAGGCCGCGCAGCCGCAGGGCGAGCAGGGCGAAGGCCAGCCGCGCCGCCGTTCGGGCCGCCGCCGCCGTCCGCGTGGCGAGGGGCAGGGCGAACAGCGCCGCGCCGAAGGTGGCGAGGGCGACGCGCCCCGCACCGAGGCACCGGCCTCGACGCCCGAGGTCACGCCGGGCGACTGAGGTCGCGCCGGCCGGCAGGCCGCTTATCCTTCGAGAACGAGTTTGTCGCCGGGCCTGATCGTGCCCGGCGATTTTACATGGGCATAGAGCCCGAGATCGGCATGGTTCCAGTGGCGCAGCAGCGTCGCCGGAATGTCCATGTCGCGGATGCCGCTCGCCGGATCGACATTGGTCGCCGCGCAGCGCACCGTCCGGTGAACGCCTTCCAGCGTTGCACCGCCCAGCTTGAAGCGCCGCCCCACCCAGTCGTGATCCTCGAAGGGCTCGAGCCCCTCCACATAGACATTGGCGCGGAAGCGCAGCGGGTTGACATGCTTGCCGATCTTTTCCTCCAGCGCGCGCACCGAGCCCATGTTGATGATCGAGACCAATTTGGCCGGGGCGTCGGAATGCGAGAATCCGGGTGCATGGACGAGGCGGGGATCGCCCCTGAGTTCGTCCTTCATGTAGCCGCCTATGAAGCGTTCCAGCGCGGCGCGGCCCTCATCCGTCATCAGGTTGGCCGTCAGCACGGTTTCGCCGTCCTGCACCACCGCAAGCGTTGTCGTCGCATCGTCGAAACGGGTCTTCAGCCGGGCGAGGCGTTCGTCGCGCATCAGCATCAGGAACCTGATCTTCGGAAAATGTTTCGGCGCCCGGGCGTCGAATTCGTGCTTGCCGTTCTCGATGGCAAAGGCGCGGTCCCAGGGAAAGGTCTCGCCCTTTTCGAGCGTCACCGCCGCCAGCGCCTCGGGCGACAGGCCCTTGACCGGGTAGCGGTAGAGGCCGACGATTGTGGCGCTGTCTCGCATGCCGTCCCGTCCTGTCCTTGCGATGCCGGTCTTCACGATTTCGGCAGGTTTCTGCGACAAACTGGCAGCAGACTGCCTCTTGTGTGACCGATAAGCAACACCAATATCCGTACAGGGCCGGTGCCTCTTGAGGGCCGGACCGGAATTCGGATAAGGCGCTCGGGGGGCTTGGCTCCGGGGCGTGCTTGAAAGGAAGACACATGGACCTCGAAAAATACACGGACCGGAGCCGTGGCTTCATCCAGTCCGCGCAAGGGCTTGCGCTGCGCTCGGGCCATCAGCGTTTCACCCCCGAACATGTCCTGAAAGTGCTGCTCGACGACGAGGAGGGTCTCGCGGCCGGCCTGATCCGCGCCGCCGGCGGACGGCCGGACCAGGCGCTGACCGGCGTCGAAACGGCGCTGTCGAAAATGCCGAAGGTCGAAGGGTCGGGTGCCGGCCAGCTCTATCTGGCGCCGGAGACGGCGCGGCTTTTCGAGCAGGCCGAACAGCTCGCCAAGAAAGCCGGCGACAGCTTCGTCACCGCCGAGCGCCTGTTGCTGGCGATTCTGCTGACGCCCGGTTCGGAATCCGAGAAGATTCTCAAGACGGCCGGCGTTACCGCCCAATCGCTCAACGCGGCGATCGAGAGCGTGCGCAAGGGCCGCACCGCCGACAGCGCCTCGGCCGAAGACGCCTATGACGCGCTGAAGAAATATGCCCGCGACCTGACCTCGGAAGCGCGGGCCGGCAAGCTCGATCCGGTGATCGGCCGCGACGAGGAAATCCGCCGCACCATCCAGGTGCTGTCGCGCCGCACCAAGAACAATCCGGTGCTGATCGGCGAGCCCGGTGTCGGCAAGACGGCGATTGCCGAGGGTCTGGCGCTCCGTATCGTCAATGGCGACGTGCCCGAAGGCCTCAAGCAGAAGCAGTTGATGGCGCTTGATCTCGGCGCCCTGATCGCCGGCGCCAAGTATCGCGGCGAGTTCGAGGAACGCCTCAAGGCCGTGCTGCAGGAAATCAGCGCGTCCGATGGCGGCATCGTGCTCTTCATCGACGAGATGCATCAGCTTGTCGGTGCCGGCAAGAGCGACGGCGCGATGGATGCCTCGAACCTGCTGAAGCCGGCGCTGGCGCGCGGCGATCTGCACTGCGTCGGCGCCACCACGCTCGACGAGTACCGCAAATATGTCGAAAAGGACGCCGCGCTGGCGCGGCGCTTCCAGCCGATCTTTGTCGACGAACCGACGGTTCCCGACACGATCTCGATCCTGCGCGGCCTGAAGGAAAAATACGAGCTGCATCACGGTGTGCGCATTTCCGACTCGGCGCTGGTCGCCGCCGCGACGCTGTCCGACCGCTATATCTCCGACCGCTTCCTGCCCGACAAGGCCATCGACCTGATGGACGAGGCGGCCTCGCGCCTGCGCATGCAGGTGGACTCGAAGCCCGAGGAACTCGACGAGATCGATCGCCGCGTCATCCAGCTCAAGATCGAGCGCGAGGCGCTGAAGAAGGAAAAGGACCAGGCGTCGAAGGACCGGCTCGAAAAGATCGAAACCGAGCTTGCCGATCTCGAAGGCAAGGCGGCCGAGCTTGCCGCCTCATGGCAGGCCGAGAAGTCGAAGCTGGCCAGCGCGCAGAAGATCAAGGAAGAGCTCGAAACCGCGCGCAACGAACTGGCGCAGGCGCAGCGTGCCGGCCGCCTCGAACGCGCGTCGGAACTGGCCTATGGCGTCATTCCCGAGCTTGAGAAGAAGCTCGTGGAGACCGAAAAACAGGCGCAGGGCGCGATGCTCGAAGAAGCGGTGACGGAGGCGCATATCGCGCAGGTCGTTTCGCGCTGGACCGGCATTCCCGTCGACAAGATGCTCGAAGGCGAGCGCGAGAAGCTCTTGCACATGGAAGACGCGCTCCGGGCGCGTGTCATCGGGCAGGAGGAAGCGGTCTCGGCCGTTTCGCGTGCGGTACGCCGGGCGCGCGCCGGGTTGCAGGATCCGAACCGGCCGATCGGCTCCTTCCTGTTCCTCGGGCCGACCGGCGTCGGCAAGACCGAACTCACCAAGGCGCTGGCCGGCTTCCTGTTCGACGACGATCAGGCGATCTGCCGTCTCGACATGTCGGAATACATGGAAAAGCATTCGGTCGCGCGTCTCATCGGCGCGCCGCCCGGCTATGTCGGCTACGAGGAGGGCGGGGCGCTGACCGAAGCGATCCGCCGCCGGCCCTATCAGGTCGTGCTGTTCGACGAGATCGAGAAGGCGCATCCCGATGTCTTCAACGTCCTGCTGCAGGTGCTTGATGACGGGCGCCTGACCGACGGGCAGGGCCGCACGGTCGACTTCAAAAACGTGATGATCGTGATGACCTCCAATCTCGGCGCCGAATATCTGGCCGAGGGCGGCGATGTCGAGGAGGTGCGCGAGCAGGTGATGGATGTCGTGCGCTCGCGCTTCCGGCCCGAGTTCCTCAACCGGCTCGACGAGATCCTGCTGTTCCACCGCCTGACGCGCGAACAGATGGATGCGATCGTCGATATCCAGCTCGAACGCCTGCAGAGGCTGCTGGCCGACCGTCAGATCACGGTTGCGCTCGATCAGGCCGCGCGCACCTGGCTGGCCGATGCCGGCTACGATCCCGTCTATGGCGCCAGGCCGCTCAAGCGCATCATCCAGCGCAATGTGCAGGACCCGCTGGCCGAACTGATCCTGCAGGGCCGCATCGCCGATGGCGAGACGGTCGCGGTTTCGGCCGGCGTCGAGGGCCTCGTCATCGCCGGTCACGAAGTCGGGCGCGACGGTTCCCTGCGCGACCCGGACGAGCCGGGCCTGCGCGCCGTGCATTGAGGGCGGCACCGCCATCCGCAAACGAAAGGCCGCCGGACAACCGGCGGCCTTTTCGATTCGGGCGGGGACGAGGGGGCGGGGACAAGTTTTCTGCATCCGCTGGCGCGAACGTTATCCCCGGTACCCCGGGGACAAGTGGCGTCCAGACGCCGGCGCTGTGCATGCGAACGTGCTGAATCCGGTGCCGAGATCGTCTCCGGCAAAGGTGCGGGACGGGTTTGATGACAGTTTTATGACAGTTCCGTGACAGAGGGGGGGTCTGCTGCCGATTCCGCTGTCAAAAACGGGGATAAGTCGCGCCGCCGGACGCCGCCCGGCTTTCATCCGTATCCGGACGGATGCTCAGTTGGCGCTGTCGGAATCCGTGCCGGCCTGTGCCACGCGGGTCATGGTCGGCGCTTCGGCCATCTGCGTCGCCATGACGTCGCGCTGGGCCTTGAAAGCCGCCAGTTGCGGGCCTTCGAGCTTGCGCCCGGTCGGCACCTTCAACGCCAGCGGGTTCATCTTCTTGCCGTTCACATGCACTTCGTAATGAAGATGCGGACCGGTGGAGCGCCCTGTCGTGCCGACATAGCCGATCACCTGACCCTGTCGCACGCGCGTACCGGCGCGAATGCCGCGGGCAAAGCCGTTGAGATGCGCGTAAGCGGTTTCATAGCCATTGGCATGACGGATCGCGATGTAGTTGCCGTAGCTGCCGAAGCGATTGGCGCGCTTGATCGTGCCGTCGCCGGCCGCATAGATCGGCGTGCCTGTCGGCGCCGCGAAATCGACGCCGCCATGCAGGCGCGAATAGCCGAGGATCGGATGCTTGCGCATGCCGAAGCCCGAGGAAAGACGTGCCCCGTCGACGGGCGTCTTCATCAGGAATTTCTTCATGCTCTGGCCGTTCTCGTCGAAATAGTCCCAGACGCCATCGCCCGGGTCGAAGCGCCAGAGCTTGTGCGTGCGGCCGCCGACCGAGAGCGAGGCATACAGCACATCGCCTTCCTTCACCGCATTGTTGTTCTCGTCGAACTTGCGGCTGAAATAGACGTCGAACTTGTCGCCCGGCTGGATTTCACGCTGGAAATCGACGCTGTAGGAATACATGCGGATCATCTCGACGATGATCTGTGGCGGCACGCCGGCGCGTTCGCCGTCGAGGAAGAGCGAGTTCTCGATGGTGCCGGCGGCGCGGACATAGCCCTCGGTGAATTCGCGCATCAGTTCGCGCCCGTTGAAGCTGCCATCGGCTTCGCGCGTCACCTCGATGGCGCGTTCAATGTCGGGCTGCAACGAGATCGCGGTCAGGTATCGCGCGGGCGTTTCGCCGTCGAGGGCCTCGCCGCCTTCCGGCAGTTCCATGAAGCTCAGCGAGATTTCCTGGCCGGCGCGCAGCTTGCGCGGGCTGTAATGGGCGCTCATCGCGGCCACCGCATGATAGGCGTCGATGCGGTCGGCGCCGGCCTTGGCCAGCACTTCCGTCAGCGTTTCGCCGCTGGCCAGCGCCACCTTGACCTCGACTTCGCGCGGTTCGGCGGCGGCGGCGTCAATCTCGGTGTTCGTCAGGTCGGCCATGGCGTCGTCGGCCATGTCGCCGGTGAACATGCCGGGGTCGGCCAGAGATGCCGTGTGGAAATCATCCGTGGGCTGAATGGCGACGATCGCGCGCGGCTCGTCCGCTGCGTCCGGCCGCAGGTCGAGCGCCAGTACGCGCGGTGCGCGGTCGGCCGTCAGCGAGGCGCTGGCCACACCTTCATACGGTGCCACGAGCGTTGCCATGCCGATACCCACCAGACCCAGCGACAAGGCGCCGAGCGCGCCCGAGGCAGCGATCCAGCGCGACTGGCCCAGCGCCAGACGGCTGACGGAGGCGTAGAATTTCAAGGAAATGCGTGTGTTGCGACGCGCGCGGTGCCAGAGAGACGAAGCAGCGGGCGCAGCTTCGATACTGGCGGCGCCGCTGTTCAGCTCGTCTTTTGTCTGGATCCCCGTATCGTACAAATCTACTGTCCCCCGTGCGATTCCCGATACTTAGCCTGCTTGCCTAAGGCTCGGTCTTCGCTTCCCTGTTTAACTGGCGGCTGCCCACACGCCGCAACAAAACGTAACGTGTCGTGAATTGAGACGATGCCTTGATCCGGCGGCCCCTGTCAACGAAAGCTCGCAGGACGGAGCCGATATAGCCAATGTTTGTGAAGGTTTATACATCATCGATCTTTCCGGCTTATGACCGCGCAGTTGGGCGGGTGGTGCCCGACATGACCTTCCTGTGCCGAGGCGGGACGGCTGCGCGGCATTTTCAACCGCCGGCAATATCCGTTGCAGGATACGAGCCGTTACGGCTCCGAATCCATCGGCGCCGGCCCTCGTTTTTCGCACTGCAAGGGAATGCGGCGAGTCAAGCCTAAAAGGGCGTGATTTTTTTGGGAAAAGCGCGAAAAAGGGGTTTGACAGGCCATGGCCACCTCCCTATAAACCGCCTCCACGAGGTCACGGCGTCCCGCCCCCGGGTGCGGCGCTTCCCCTCAGGTGAAGAGTGTTGAAGGGCCTTGCCTGGATGCATTCTTTGTGGCCTAGTAAACGATCCAATTATGGATGACAGCAGGGCCCCGACTTCCATAGGGAAGCGGCGGTAAGGCTGTCCTTCGGGTCGGTTGCGACCCTGGTGTTTCGGGACGTTCATTGCGTCGTGAAACTCAGGTGCTCTTTGACATTGTGGTTTGAGAAAGAGAAACGTGGACGGCGGTGTCCTGGCGAGATCGGGTAATTCCGATCGACAGAATACTGACTGTCTGATGTTTCTACACACATTACCCCGTTACCCGGCCCCCAAGGCCGGGAAACGAATGTGAGTGTATTTTGCGTCAGCCTCGCGGTTTTCCCCGCGAGGAATACAGTCGGATCAACTCAACTTGAGAGTTTGATCCTGGCTCAGAACGAACGCTGGCGGCAGGCTTAACACATGCAAGTCGAACGCCCTCTTCGGAGGGAGTGGCAGACGGGTGAGTAACACGTGGGAACCTACCTAGGGGTACGGAATAACTCGGGGAAACTCGTGCTAATACCGTATACGACCTTCGGGTGAAAGATTTATCGCCCCTAGATGGGCCCGCGCTGGATTAGCTAGTTGGTGGGGTAAAAGCCTACCAAGGCGACGATCCATAGCTGGTCTGAGAGGATGATCAGCCACACTGGGACTGAGACACGGCCCAGACTCCTACGGGAGGCAGCAGTGGGGAATCTTGGACAATGGGCGAAACCCTGATCCAGCCATGCCGCGTGAGTGATGAAGGCCTTAGGGTTGTAAAGCTCTTTCGCCAGGGAAGATAATGACGGTACCTGGATAAGAAGCCCCGGCTAACTCCGTGCCAGCAGCCGCGGTAATACGGAGGGGGCTAGC